>CAUJJV010000238.1 GCA_963205375.1 Pseudomonadota bacterium | reverse complement strand
ACGCCCATGATGGTGTCGGGCCGGGTGGTGAACACATACATGCGTCCGTCGCCAATCAGCTGCCCCTGGCTGTCCTGGATATCGTGGGTAAACGCAAAGCGCACACCCTCGCTCTTGCCAATCCAGTTCTCCTGCATGAGCTTCACGCGCTCCGGCCAGCCGGGCAGGCCGTCCTGCACATGGCCCAGCAATTCCTGTGCGTAATCGGTGATCTTGAGGTAGTAGCCCGGTATCTCGCGCTTCTCCACCGTCGCACCCGTGCGCCAGCCTTTGCCGTCAATCACCTGCTCATTGGCCAGCACCGTCTGGTCCACCGGGTCCCAGTTGACGACCTGGGTCTTGCGGTAGGCAATGCCTTTTTCCAGCATTTTCAGGAACAGCCACTGGTTCCACTTGTAGTAGCTGGGGTCGCAGGTGGCGACCTCGCGGCTCCAGTCGATCGCCAGGCCCATGGCCTGCATCTGGCCCTTCATGTAGGCGATGTTCTCGTAAGTCCACTTGGCGGGCGGTACCTTGTTCTTCAAGGCCGCGTTTTCGGCAGGCAAGCCAAACGCATCCCAGCCCATGGGCATCAGCACGTTGTAGCCGTTCATGCGCAGGTAGCGCGTGAGCATGTCGTTGATGGTGTAGTTGCGCACATGGCCCATGTGCAGCTTGCCACTGGGGTAGGGCAGCATGGAGCAGGCGTAGAACTTCTTCTTGGACGCGTCCTCGATCACGCGGTAGGCAGTGCGGCCGTTCCACAAAGGTTGCGCCCAATGGGCATGGGCCGCTTTTTCGACGTCGAGGTGCTGGTATTTGTCTTGCATGGATGAGGGTGCAGCGCGCGGGCTGCCAATAGAAACGCTTGGGGAGATTTTAGGCGCTGGTCAGCGGGCCGGCGTCGCCGGGGCCTCGGCGACAAAACCGATGCGGTTGAGGCCGGCTTTTTGGGCCACCCCCATCACTTCGACCACACGGCCATACGGCACGGCGGTATCGGCCCGCAACTGCACTTCGGTATCGGGGTTTTGCCGGGCCGCCGCCGCGAGGCGCTGCGCCAGTGCCTCCAGCGTCAACGGCTTGTCGTCCACAAAAACCTGCCCGGTTTTGTCCACGGCCAGCGTGACGAACTTCGGCGCAGCGACTGCCTTTGCGCTCTCGGCCTTGGGCAAATCCACCTTGACAGCGCTGACCATCAAGGGCGCGGTGATGATGAAGACCACCAGCAGCACCAGCATGACGTCAATCAGCGGCGTCATGTTGATGTCACTCATGGGTTGAGCGCCGGGAGTGCGTTCGAGGCGGCCAAAACTCATACCCCCACGCTCCACCGCTCTGCGGGTCGCTGCCCCCCAAGGGGGCTAACTCGCCTTGGGGCGGCCCTGCGGCGAGTTATCGTTTTCATGGGTGCTGCGTCAGCAACAGTTCGCGCAGATCGCGGGCAAAACCCTCCAGATCCGCCTCGATGCGGGCGATCAGGCGCCCCAGGATGTTGTAGCCCAGCACGGCGGGAATGGCCACGGCCAGACCGGCGGCCGTCATGATCAGGGCCTCACCCACCGGACCGGAAATCTTCTCCACACTGACTTGCCCCGCTCCGGCAATGCCGATGAGCGCATGGTAGATACCCCAAACCGTCCCCAGCAACCCCACAAAAGGCGCAGTCGATCCGACCGTGGCCAGCAGCACCTGTCCGGCCTGCAGTTTGCGCAGAACGGCATGCAATGCATCACGGAGCACACGGGTGAGCTGCTGCGACCGGTCCCCCGCCGCAGCCAGGGTGCCGACAGCCTGTGTTTGTGTAGCGACGACCAGAGGGGTGACCAGACCTTCGCGGTCAAAACTGTCAAGACGCGCCAAGGCTTCGTAGACAGAGGGCGCCTGCCAGAAAGCAGCTGTGCTGCGCGCCACATCCCGCTGCGCACGCCAAAGTAACAGCCCCTTCCACACGATGACCACCCAGCTGCCCACCGACATGGCCAGCAGTAGCACCGCCACACCGCTGCTCACGGCGTCCCCCTTGAGCAGCAGGTCCAGGATGTTCACTTCAGACCCAGCACATCAAACATGTCGTACAGACCGGTCTTCTTGTCTGCAAGGAAGCGGACGGCGCGCAGGCTACCCTGTGCGTAGGTGACGCGACTGGAGGATTTATGGCTGATCTCGATGCGCTCGCCAATGCCGGCAAACAGCACCGTGTGGTCGCCCACAATGTCACCACCACGGATGGTGGCAAAACCGATACTGGACGGGTCGCGTTCACCGGTCACGCCTTCGCGGGCATACACGGCGCAATCTTTCAGGTCGCGGCCCAGCGCATCCGCAATGACCTCACCCATCTTGAGTGCGGTGCCAGACGGCGCATCGACCTTGTGGCGATGGTGTGCCTCGATGATCTCGATGTCGTATCCGGTTGCCATCGCTTTCGCGGCCATTTCGAGCAGCTTCAACGTCACATTGACACCCACACTCATGTTGGGCGCCATCATGATCGCGATGTCTTTGGCAGCCTCTGCAATCTCTGCCTTCTGGGCATCGGTAAAACCCGTGGTGCCGATGACCGCATTCACGCGGAGTTCACGACACACCTTCAGGTGTGCCAACGTACCTTCCGGGCGCGTAAAGTCGATCAGCACCTGGCTGTCCTTGAGGCCCTGGCGCAGGTCGGATGCAATCACGACACCGGTTGGCTGCCCGGAGGACGCTCCGGCATCGGTACCGATAGCCGGACTGCCAGCCATATCGAGTGCACCGGACAGCACGCAGTCGTCTGCGGCGCGGACGGCATCCATCAGCATCTGGCCCATACGGCCTGAAGCTCCAGCAATGGCAATCTTGTGTGTCATCGTTCTTCCTGTCGCTACTGGTACGAAACCCTACTTGCCCGCCGGCTCCAGGGGGGGGTAATTGTCCGCGGCGGCAGGCGCCACGGGTGTTGCCCGCGCGGGCTGACCAGCCACGGGCGGATACTTCTTGAAACTCTCCTCGGACGCTTCCATGGCAGGCAGTGGCCCCTTCTGTCCAGAGGACTTCAGCGTGGACACAAACTCGGCTTCGCTGGGCAGTTCGTCGGCCTCAATGCGATCCAGAAGATCGTCCTTGAAATACAGAGTCACTTTGCGTGCCTGGGGTGCTGCGCCCTGGCGCTGCAGCGTAAAAACATAGTCCCAGCGCTGCGCGTGGAACACACTGGCCAACAACGGCGTACCCAGCACATCGCGCACGACAGCGCGGGGCATGCCCGGCTTGAGCACGGCGACCTGCTCGCGGGTCACGACATTGCCTTGCACCACATCGATTTTGTAAGGAGAAACCTTATCAGTGACCTTGCGGGTGTCTGGGAGATTGCTGCAGGCAGTACCAGCCAGGCACGCGACGGCGGCCAACACAAATGCAGTACGGCGTTGCAGGGTATCAAGCATGGAAACAGTCAGGAGCGATATGATGCGACGATTGTAGCGGCTGGGCTGTGCTGGCCGC
>CAUJJV010000237.1 GCA_963205375.1 Pseudomonadota bacterium | reverse complement strand
CATCCTCTTCGATCCACTTGCCCTCCTGTCTGCCACAGGACGATCCCCTGCGGTCCCAGTTGCACAACGAGGTGCATGCCCGACCGCAGGCACGCATTCGCCTGCCGGCCCTGGTGGTCTACGTGGCGGTGTTCAATGATGGCGTGACCCGCGAGCAGGAATGCGACCACCTGCGGTTGCTGCCCGGGCAGGAAGCGCTGGGCGTGGACCAGTTGCAGGGCAACTTCCTGCGCTTGCGGTTCGAAGGCTACACCCTCAAATGGGAGCGCCATACCGAGTTCACCCGCTACTCGCTGGTGCAGCCGCTGCCAGAGCATGCTGCGCTGGGGGCCAAAGAGCCCGAGTTGTTGTCGTCTATCGTCCTGCCGCCCGACTGGTTGCGCAGCATTCCCGGACGCACCATTGCCGCCATCCAGCTGGCCATGGTGCATGGCGACCCTGGCGATACCCAGAACACCCTGGCCCTGGCCCGCGACTGGATTGGCGAGTATCCGCTGGTGGCCTCCGTCATGGGGAACAACAGCCACTCCCTGGCGGTCACGGATTTCATTCTCCGGCGGGACGGCTTCGAGCGCATCCTGGTGATCGCGCCGCCCGAGACATCGCGTACGCGGGCGGGGCGGGTGTCACAACGCCTGCTGGAGCTGGAGACGTACCGGTTGATGGCATTGCGCGGTTTGCCCGTGGCCAAGACCCTGGGGGCGCTGCTCTCCCAGTCGGAGGGGGCGCTGGCAGACATCACGGCGCAACTGGAGAACAAGTCCACATCCGACCAGGAGCTGCTCGATACCCTGGTGCACCTGGCTGCGCGCGTGGAGCGCGCCACGGCCGAACACATCTACCGTTTTTCTGCCACCCGCGCCTATGACACGCTGGTGGCCCAGCGCATTGTGGAGTTGCGCGAAAAGGCGGTGCCCGGCACCCAGACCATTGGCGAATTCATGCAGCGGCGCCTGTCGCCTGCCATGGCCACGGTGGCTGCCACCAGCCAGCGGCTGACTTCGCTGTCGGAACGGGTGGCGCGCACCAGCGCACTGCTGCGCACACGGGTGGACATTGCCACCGAAGTGCAGAACCAGCAGTTGCTGGAAAAGCTGACCCGCGGGCAGGAAATGCAGCTGCGGCTGCAGACCACCGTGGAAGGCCTGTCAATTGCGGCCATCTCGTACTACGTGGTGAGCCTGCTGGTGTACGGCGGCAAGGCCCTCAAGGGGGCGGGCGTGCCGGTCAATCCGGAAGTGGCGGCCGGTGCGCTGATACCGCTGGTGTTGTGGGGCGTGTGGCGCGCAACCCAGCGCATCCACCGCAAGATCCACCACGGCGCATCAGGCCGCTGATTGGGCCCGGTATCAGGCCTGTATGGCCTGTGGGGTCTGGGTCAGGTAGAACAGCGCCAGCTTGTCTTCGCGCGTGAGGTTCTGGAACGCCATGCCGATGAAATGTGCGTCCTCGTGGGTGCCCTTGTTGACGTGGCAGACCTTGGCGTCCAGGACCAGCTGCATCGGACCACCCTCGACGGTGACATCCATCACCACCTTGAGCGGCGCGCCGACGGCAGCCAGGTTCGAGCTGGCCTTGATCATGGCGCCGGCCACGCTGATGTCCACCAGTGCTACCTCCACATCGCCACCGGGCTCGCGCACTTGGGTGGGCCAGGAAGTCTTGGTACGCATGGACTGGCGCACCAGCCGGGCATCCACCTGGGCCGGGTAGGCCAGCAGGGCGTAGACAAAGGGTTTTTCGAACGTCTGCAGGACTTTGCTGAGAAACGAGAACTCGTACTGCCCGGTAAAGCCGCGCACCACGCAGACTTCGCCCTCGGTCAGACCGGTTTGCTCGCTGTCCGACCCCATCGGGCCCACCATGACGCCCTTGCTCTCGATGGCGCCAAAGTATTGGGATTCTTTCTTGCTGGCCCCTTCCACCAGCCTGCGCGTCTGCAGCGCCATGCCGGTGCGCAAACCCAGTGCCCGCAGGGGCAACCGGTTGACTTCCTGGGTCTTTTCTTCCTGATCCATGCTGTTAGTTTCCTTGCTTGGGCAATGCCTTGGTCCATTGGGCAATCGTGGCGGCCATGGGGGCTGAAGCCTCGGGGGCCTTGATCTCACCGGCCAGCACATGCTGGCCTTTGCTCTTGCTATAGGTGACGGTTTCAATGGTCTTGAGCGGTGCGCCGATGCGCGCGAACGCAGATTGCGTTTCCAGCGGGTCCACCGTCTGGTCCTGTTCGCTGTAGAGCACCAGCACCGGGGTCTGGAACAGCGACAGGTCGCTGGTACGTACCGCCTTGACCATGGCCATCATCGGGAAGAGGGCGCGCGTGGGGTAGCGGGAGGTCCAGGCGTTGGTTTCGCGGGCGTCTTCGGGTGTCCAGCCACGGGTCTCGCCCTCCAGCGCCAGGGCAATGTGCTGGCCCCAGGGGCCGTTGATGAGCTCGGCCTTTTTGTCCTTGGGGCCGAAGTTGGGCGAGATGAATGCATGCGCGGCCACGCGCTGCGCATCGTTGCTGGTGGCCAGCCAGGTGGCCAAGGTGGAGCCGGTGGAGCAGCTGATGACCAGCACACGCTCGCCCAGCAGCTGTCCGATCTTCACTGCCTCAATGGCATCGGCCATCCAGTCCTGCACCGTGGCCTCGCCCATGGCGGGGCCGGAGCGCCCATGGCCTGCCAGGCGCGTGTAGAACACGTTGGCCCCGAGGGACTTGGCTACCAGCGCGGTGACGGGTGCCGTTTCCAGGCGGCTGGCCGAAAACCCGTGGATGTAGACCACGGCCCAGGGCGTACGCTGGCGGTCTGGTGCGTGCCACACAATGCCTTTGGCGTTGCCGGGCTTGATGTCGGAATAGGCCGCTTCGCTGGTCTGTATCCATGCGTCCAGTGCGGTGATGCTTTGGGGCGGGCCGGCGCGCTGGGTGGGCACGTTGGGGCCGAAGGCATTGCGCGGCCCGACCATGAAGGCCACGGCGGCAATGACCACGAAGGCTAGCACTGCCAGAAACAGCCTGGAGCCGATGCCACCACGCACGCGAAATCTGGATGCCGTAGTAAGTGGTGCCACGCCATTGCCTCCTTGAGATATTGGCTAAGATGGTACACCGGCCTAGAGCGGCCGACGACGAGGAGAACCACTATGAAATCGCGCAGTCTGTGGAATATGGCCGCGGCCGCTATGGCACTGGGCCTGGCAGGTTGCGCCACGGTCAATGACAAGGCCTTGCGGCTGTTTTCTTCCGAGGCGCAGGCGTTTGCCATCGTCAATGGCCAGTTGCTGCAGGGCAAACTGGCACTGTTGCCGGACCGTACCGGTAACCTCAGTCTCACTGGCAGCCAAGAGCCCATCACCAGCTGCTCCGGTCTCACGCGTTACGAATCGAGTACTGCAGGCTCCATCGATTTACGGTGCAACGATGGCACCGCTGCATCCCTGCGCTACAGCCTGCTGAGCGAAACCCGCGGCTATGCCTACGGAGTCACCGCCGCAGGTGCAGCCAGTGTCACGTTTGGCATGGCGCCAGCGCAGGCTGCTGCCTACCTGACGGTGCCCCCTGGCAAGAAACTGACAGTGGCGGGCGAAGGGCTGGACCTGCAATGACGCAAGAGGCAGACCGTGTCGATTGTGTAGTGATCGGTGCCGGCGTCGTCGGGCTGGCCGTGGCCCGTGAGCTGGCCCTGGCTGGGCGCGAGGTGCTGGTGCTCGAAGCTTGCAATGCCATTGGCACCCAGACCAGCGCGCGCAACAGCGAAGTCATCCACGCCGGTATTTACTATCCCGCGGGCTCGCTCAAGGCGCAGCTGTGCGTGGAAGGCAAGGCCATGCTTTACGCCTATTGCGAGGCACGCAATGTGTCGCACCGGCGTTGCGGCAAATTCATCGTCGCGACCACGCCGGCGCAAGTGGCCGAGCTGGACGCGATCCGCGCGCGCGCGGCCGCCAATGGCGTGCACGACCTGGTGCCGCTCACCTCGGACCAAGCCCGGGCCGCCGAGCCGGCTTTGCAGTGTGTTGCGGCACTGCATTCACCGTCCACCGGCATCGTCGACAGCCATGCGCTGATGCTGGCCTTGTTGGGGGATATCGAAAACGCTGGCGGCCTTTTGGCATTAAATTCGCCTGTAGCCCTCGCAAACATTGCGCAGTGTGCTATTGAATTGGTAGCAAATGACGGCACCCGCCT
>CAUJJV010000236.1 GCA_963205375.1 Pseudomonadota bacterium | reverse complement strand
GTGGCATCGGCTTTGGACAGCATGCCGCTGTATTACCTGCAGGCGGCCCGCTCCCTTGGTGCCAGTCCCTGGCGCGCTTTCTGGCGGGTCACGCTGCCGCTGCTGGCGCCCGCGCTGCGCCGGGGTGTGGCCTTTGCGGCTGCACCCGCGGTGGGAGACTTTGCCGTGAGCCTGTTCCTCTCAAGGCCGGAGTGGGCTACGCTCACGACATTGATCTACCAGCATCTGGGCCGCCCCGGGGCTGCCAACCTGGATGCCGCCCTGGTGCTGGCCTGCCTGCTGATGGCGCTTACCATGGGCACTTTTGCGCTGATCGAATGGCGCGGCTCCCGCGAACCTGACCATGCTTGAACTGCGTTCCATCCACAAGACCTGGGAGCCCCGGCGGGGCGAACGCCGTCCACTACTGAACGGCGTTCAGTTGAGCGTGGCATCCGGGCAGACGGTGGCGATTCTGGGGGCCTCTGGCTGCGGCAAGAGTACCCTGCTCAAGATCGTTGCCGGTCTGGAAGCGCCCGACAGTGGCACTGTGTGGATGGACGGGCAGGACATCACCCGCATGCCGCCCGAGCAGCGCCACTTTGCGCTGATGTTTCAGGACTTTGCGCTGTTTCCGCACCTGACCGTGCAGGACAACGTGGCGTTCGGACTGGTGGAGCAGGGCATCCGCAAAGCGCAGGCACGCAGCCAGGCGGTGGAGATGCTGCGCCGTTTTGGCATGGAGGCCTTTGCCTTGTCCCGGGTGTGGCAACTCTCCGGCGGCGAGCAACAGCGCGTGGCGCTGGCCCGGGCGCTGATCACCCGGCCGCGGGTGCTGTTGCTCGATGAGCCGTTCTCGGCGCTGGACGCCGAGCTGCGGGTGCACCTGCGCGAGGAATTCCGCCAGCACATCGCAGCGCATGGCATGGCCACGCTGTGGGTGACGCACGACGAAGCGGAAGCGCGGGCGGTGGCCCAGGTGGGGTGGCGTCTGGAGCAGGGGGTGCTGCAAGCCCTGTGGGGCGCCTGACAGCGCAAGCGAAAGTCAGGTCGGATCGGAGCGGTCGGGGGTGCCCGGCTTGCGACCCAGCTGCATTTCCTTGAACAGCGGTGTCAGTGCAGTCACGCGCCGGCGGGCTTCGTTCTCCCCCAGATGGACGGACAGAAGTGCCATCACGTCACTGCGGTGGTACCACAGCGATTCGATGTCCCGTGCATACAACACTTTGCCCCATACCGCGGGACGCACGACCTTGCCATCCAGTGATTCCTGCAGCAGGTCCAGCATGGCATCGCGCGCATTTTCCAGGCGAATGTCGGCAGCGACGGCCGGATCTGTGCCCGACTCGCGCAGGAGGCTGACCAGGCTACTGGCAAAGCGTGAAATTTTCCAACCCATGTGGTGTCGTTATGTTCTTGATGGACTGACAGTGGACCACGAACCGGCGTGGCATGCTGTAACAGTTTGTTAGCCCGGGACCACCCCATCGGGTCGCAGGCGCAGCACACGGTCTGCGCGGGCCGTGGCGGCCACCGAGTGCGTCACCAGCACCATGGATGCGCCATGCTGGCGCGTTTGCGCCACCAGTGCTTCCATCACCATGGCCGCGGTGTCGGGGTCGAGGTTGCCTGTGGGTTCATCGGCCAGCAGCAGGGCCGGGCGGTGCACCAGTGCGCGTGCAATGGCCACACGCTGCAGCTGGCCACCACTGAGCTGTTGTGGCAGGCGAGCCTCCAGTCCGGCCAGACCGACAGCATCCAGCATGGCCTGCACCCGCGCGGCATCCGGTTGGCCCAGCAGCAACAATGGCAGGGCCACGTTCTGCGCTACATCCAGATGCGGCAGCACATGAAAGGCCTGGAACACAAAGCCCACGGCCCGCCGACGCAGCAGTGCCCGTGCATCGTCGTTGAGGGTGCCGAGGTCCTGCCCCTGCAGACGCACGGTGCCGCTGTCCCAGCTGTCCAGGCCTGCCATGCAGTTGAGCAGCGTGGATTTGCCCACACCGGACTCGCCCACGATGGCCACAAACTCGCCCGGCGCGACGTCCAGCGACACGTTGGAAAACACCGCCGTTGAGCCGTAATGCTTGTGGAGCCCGGAGACCTGCAGGGTCATGGCACACGCACCGGTTGCAGCGCCCGCTGAAGTACCTGTTGCAGCGCATCGGGTGCGTCGCAGGCCACGATGTGGCGCTGGGGCATCGAGCGCAGCCAGGTGATCTGCCGTTTGGCCAACTGCCGTGTGGCAAAGATGCCGCGGTCGCGCAGTTCGGTCAGGGGGAACTTGCCATCCAGCGCCTCCCATGCCTGGCGGTAACCCACGCAGCGCATCGAGGGCAGGTCGGGGTGCAGGTCGCCACGCGCACGCAGGGCATGCACCTCGTCGAGAAAGCCCGCTGCCAGCATGGCATCAAAGCGCTTGGCAATGCGGTCGTGCAGCCAGATGCGATCTACCGGTTCAAGAGAAATCAGGTCGCTAGCCCCCGTGGATAGTGCGTGAGCAGCTTCACTTTTTGTAGCATTGCGGGTCGCATGGAAATGCGACAGTGGCTGGCCCGAGATCCGGTACACCTCCAGCGCGCGCTGGATGCGCTGGCTGTCGGCGGGGGCCAGGCGTGCAGCAGTCACCGGGTCCACCGCTGCCAGTTCGGCATGCAGGGCGGGCCAGCCTTTGGCCAGTGCCTCGGCTTCCAGTACGGCGCGCACCGCGGGGTCGGCCGGCGGCATGTCGTCCAGGCCGTCAAACAGCGCCTTGAAATACAGCATGGTGCCGCCCACCAGCAACGGTGTCTTGCCGCGGGTGCGGATGTCGGTGATCAATGCGTTGGCATCGCGCACAAACTCGGCCGCACTGTAGGCCTGCAGCGGGTCGCGGATGTTGATCAGGTGGTGGGGCACACTGGCGAGTTCTTGCGCCGAGGGCTTGGCGGTGCCGATGTCCATGCCGCGGTACACCAGCGCCGAATCCACGCTGATGATTTCGACCGGCAGTTCCTGCGCGATGGCGAGCGCGGCGGCCGTCTTGCCCGACGCCGTGGGGCCGGCCAGGCAGATGCAGCGGGGCGTGGCGGAGTCAGGGTGTGCCATGGCGTTGTACCAGCGTCCATGCGCTTGCGGCAATCAGCGTGCTCCAGAACCAGATGCCGCTGGTCAGCGGCAGCACGGTGCCGTCCATGTGGGTGCCCAGCCACTGCCCGATGGCAAAGGCGACGACCATCATCAGAAAGCCGTTGAGTGCCGAGGCCGCTCCGGCTGCATGCGGGAAGGGGCCCACGGCGCCGCTTTGTCCGCAAGGTTGGTGGATGCCGTGGCCCAGCATGAAGATGGCATGGGGCACCGCAATAGCCCAACCCGACTGCACGCCCGCCAGCGCCATGACGCCCATGGCGGTGCCGCCGGTGACTGATAAGCCTCCTGCGATGGCCACTGTCCTGCGCACGCCGTAGCGCACCAACAGACGCCGGCACAGGAAGGTACCCGAGAGGTACACCAGCGACATGCATAGCATCACCAGACCGTACTGCGTGGCGCTGTAGCCCAGCACCCGGATGAACACAAACGAAGATGCAGCCAGGAAGGTGAACAGCCCGCCATACGACGCGGCCGAGAGGGCAGAGAACGCCAGGAAGGTGGGGTTGCGCAGGATGCTGATCCAGGTGCGCACCAGGGTTCTGCCCTGCAGCGCTTTGGGATTCTTCTGCCGCACGGTTTCCTCGAACTTCCAGGCAATCAGCGCCAGCGTGACCGCACCAAACACTGCCAGCGCCAATAGGGCGGCATGCCAGCTGAACATGGCAGTCAGGAAGCCGCCCAATGGCGCTGTTGTGCACGCAATCACACCGAGGCCGCTCAGTCCCTTGGACATGACGCTGGCGCCCTGTACCGGCTGGTACAGGTCGCGCACGATGGCGCGGGCACACATGACGGCGGCCCCCATGGCCGCGCCTTGCAGCGTACGCCACACGACCAGGGCTTCGATGGTGGGCGACAGGGCACTGCCAATGGAGGCGACCACATAGGCAGCCATGCCCAGCAGCAGGATGGGCCGGCGGCCAAAGCGGTCGGAAAGCGGACCCCAGATCAGTTGCGACACGCCAAAGGCCAGCAGCAAAGCCGTGAGCGTCAGTTGGGCCTGTGACATGGAGGCGCCCAGTTCCTGGGTCAGTCCCGGCAGTGCAGGCAGGTACAGGTCGGTGGTGACCGGCTGCAGCCCCAGCAACAGGGCGAGAAAAAGCACCACGGTGGTGGGCGGCATGGCGATGCGGGTATCTGGGTGGGGCATGGATCAGGACGCCAGCAGGCGGGTGGAATGCAGGTGGGCGCGGGCGGTCTGGCGCAACAGTACCACCAGACCGAGTGCTGCAATGGTGAGGCCCACAATCAGCGCAATCCAGAACCCTGCGGCCCCCATGGGCTGTGCAGGCCGCCAGGGCAGCCAGTCGGGCGCGAGGCCGAGCACGCAGCCCAGTGGCAGGGAAAAAACCCAGAAGGCCGTGAGGTGGATGACCATGGGCACGCGGGCCACCTTGTAGCCGCGGATGGCGCAGCTGGTGACCACCTGGGTGGCATCCGACAGCTGGAAGATGGCAGCGAAGAACAGCAACTGCGCCGCCAGTGCGGCCACGTCGGCATCGCTGGTGTAAGCGCTGGCAATCGAGGTATTGAACAGTGCCATGCCGGTGGCAGAGATCACCGCAAACACCACCGAAACCCCCACGCCCACCCAGGCCCGGAAGCGTGCGGCCGCAGGATCGCCTGCGCCCAGGCTCTGGCCCACGCGGGTGAGCAGCGCAATGCCCAGACTCAGCGGCACCATGAACACCAGTGAGGTGAAATTCAGCGCAATCTGGTGGGCGGCAATCTCGTGGCTGCCGAATTTCGCCACCAGCAGGGCAATCAGGCCAAAGGCACTGGTTTCGGCAAAGTAGGTCACGCCAATGGGCAGACCCAGACGGAACAGGCTGCGCAGCTTGGGCCAGTGCGGAGCTTCGTATTCGCCCAGCGGCCAGGTGGCACGGTACGCGCTGGCGCGGCGCATCCACCACAGCAGTGCCAGCAGGTTGAACCACACACACAGCAAGGTGGACCAGGCGCAGCCCAGACCACCGAGGCGGGGGAATCCCCAGTTGCCGAACACCAGCAGCCAGTTCACCAGCACGTTGAGTGCCAGCGCGCCCAGCGAAATCACCATCAGGGGTTTGGTCTGGTTCAGGCTGGTGCTGTAGCCATAGAGCACGCGGTAGCAGGCAAACGCCGGCAGGGCAAAGCTGGTGACCAGCACAAAGCTGCGTGCCAGGTCGCGTACCTGTGGCTCCAGCACCATGGATTCAAATACCAGGCCGGCCAGGTTGGCTGCCAGCATCGCGACCAGGCCCACCGCCAGTGCCTTCCACAGGCCCTGGCGCACGACATGGGGCACCTGGTCCAACTCGCGCGCGCCCACGTGGTGGGCGACCATGGGGTTGACCGACATCATCAGCCCCATGATGGTGATGATCACCATGTTCCAGATCGACACCCCCAGCGAGATACCGGCCAGGTCATCGGCCGAAGCGTGCCCGGCCATGGCCACATCGACCACTGCCATGCCGATGTTGGCCAGCTGTCCGATCAGGATCGGCCACGCCAGATGCCACAGGGCTAGGGTCTCTGTGGTAACCCGCTGGCGGCGTGATGGGGAGGGAAGCAAGGCAGGAATGACAGACATCGGTCTGCCATTCTAGGTGGCTGCCTTACGGTGCTGCGCGTGCGGCGATGGCGGTGTCAGGAAAGTCGCTGAACAGTCCATCGACGCCGAGGTGGAAGAAGCGTTTGTACTCGGCCTTGGGGTCACCCTTGTAGTCGGACAGCAGCCCCGGGGCCTCGTTGCGGAAGGTGAAGGCGTGGACGAACAGGCCGGCTGCGTGGGCGTTCTTGACGACATCGGTCGGTGGCAATGCCACGCGGTCGGCATCGCTGATCTTGCCGTCGCCATTGAGGTCTTTGGGCTTGCCATGGGTGTCCATCACATGGGCGGCGCTGGCCAGGTAGGGCTTCCAGGGGCCAATGCCATCGGCATAGCTCTTGATCTCTGCCAGGCCTTTGGGGGTCAGCATGTCGGGGAAGTTGCGGCTGTCTTTGGCCACGGCAAAGTCGTAGGGCTTGTCGAAAGGCGCGACCAGAGTGACGTTGCCCTTGGAGTCCACATCGTCGCCGTCGATCAGCTGCACCAGGCGCACGTTGGTGAGCTTGCGCAGGGCCTTGAGGTTGGCCACTTCAAACGACTGGATGATGACCGGAGAGGTTTTCTGGGTGTAGCCGTACTCATTCAGCAGAGCCAGCAGGCGCGGTTCAATGGGCAGGCCCGCGTCCACGTGGTAGGTGGGGTGCTTTGTTTCGGGGTACACGCCGATGGTGCGACCGGTCCGGGCCGATTCGGTCTTGGCGAGATTGAGAATTTCGCGGAAGGTCGGGATCTGGAACTGGCCGTCAAACGACTTGTCGCGCGCCGCGTTGGGCTGTTTGGCGCGCAGGGTGCGCAACTCGGCCAGCGTGAAGTCGGTGGCAAACCAGCCGGTCTCATTCACGCCGTCGACCTTGCGGGTGGTTTTGCGGCTGGCAAATTCGGCGCGGGTGGAGACGTCGGTGGTGGCAGTGATGTTGGGTTCGTGGCGCGCCACGAGTTCACCGTCTTTGGTCACGACCAGATCAGGCTCGATGAAGTCGGCCCCCAGTTCAATGGCCTTCTGGTAGGACGCCAGCGTGTGCTCGGGGCGGTAGCCACTGGCACCGCGGTGGCCGATGACGAGCGGCAGCGCGCCGTCCAGCGTGGGGTACTTGGCAGCGGTGCTCTGGGCGGTGGGGCCCGTGGAGCAGGCAGCCAGAAGACCGGAGACTGCAATGACGGCAGCGATAGCGTGGAGCGAAAAGCGTGGCATGGATTTCCTCTTGTGTGTGTGACAACTTCAGCGGGGAATCATGGGGTGCAAATGTGACAGTGGCGTGACTAGGCTGCGACTGGCAGCACTGACCAGCGTTGTTCCACCTTGTCGCCGCGCACGCCAACCAGGTCCCCGAATTGCAGCAGCACGGCCTCCGACTGGGTGGGGCGCAGGAAGATGAAATCGTCCACCTGGAGAGACACCGATTTCGAGGCGGTATAGCCCTGCTGGTTGGAGCTGACGTAGGCAAAGTGGGGCGCCAGCCCTGGAGGGGCTTCGCATTCCGCCAGCCAGTTGCCGCTGTAGGCAAAGTAGATGTCTTCCTGGTTGGGGTTCCAGGTGCCCATGAGCGAACTCACTACATCGAGCGCCGGCAATCGGGCCGGCTGGTGTTTGAGTACCGGGGATGCAATGAATGCGCTGGCCTCGAAGTCTTCCAGAATTGGCAGGTCATAGTGCGTGGGTTTCATCAGGCACGACCCTGCAGACAGGTCGTTGATCACGGCGTCGCCCTCGTAGAGCCGGAAGGTGGGGCTGCCGGCGCCGTTGAAGGTGAGTTTGCCGGTGGCCAGTGCCGCGAATTGGGTCTTGAGCAGGTCCACACACGCGGCATAGCGGGCCCGAACTTTGGGTTTCTCGCGGTCTGCCAGGAATCCGGGCAAGCCCATGATGTGGGCGTCGTAGCCCATGAAACCGGCAAACTCCAGGTGCTGCGGGTCAGCCTGAATGCGTTGCAGAGCCGGTAGCAGGGCGGCCGGGTCGGCAAACCCGCCACGACGCAAGCCCACATCGATCTCCAGATTGACGCGCATCCTGATGCCGAGCTTGTGCGCCAGCGTCTGGTACTGCTGCAGCCGCGCATCGGTGTCGATCAGCCATTGCAACTGGCGCGCGGGATCGAAGGCGCCCTTGTGCTGTGCGTAAAAGGTCTGCGCGGCAGCCAGCGGCATGGGCTTGCCCAGCAGGATGTCGGAGTCCGGTCGCAAGGTGGCCATGGCCTGCAGGAAGGGGCGGTGGAACACCATGAGTGCGTTGGTGTGGGCCCGCCGGGCAATGTAGTCCACCAGAGCCGGACTGGGCACCGACTTGACCACGATACGGTAGGTCTTGGCGGGCGCAGTGCTGGCCGACCTGGCTACCCGGTCAATGTTGCGGTCCAGCCGGTCCAGGTCGATCACCAGCACCGGGCGGTCGATCTGGTGCGCCTTGAGAGTCTGGTTGAGTTTTTCAAAGTAGGCCGGGTAAGGGCCACCCTGGTCGCGGGGTTTGCTGGCTGCTACGGCCACGGCGGCGACCGCGGCGGCACCCCCCAACATGACGGTACGGCGGGATGTGGACATATCAGGCTCCAAAAAGGGTTTTGAGATGGGCGTTGAGCAGCCGCCCCTGGGGGTCGAGTGCGCGTCGCACTTCCTGGAAGTCTTTCCAGTGGCGTGGGTACAGGGCTGCCAGGCGTCTGGCGTCCAGCGTGTGGATTTTTCCCCAATGCGGGCGGCCTTCGTATTTCCAGAAAATCGGTTCGATCTCGGCAAAGTACGGTTTGAAGTCGACGTCGCCAAACTGGTGCACCGAAATACTGCAACCATCGCGTCCTTCAAACATGGAGAGCCAGATGTCGTCGGCCTTGATATAGCGGTACTCCAGCGGGAAACACACCGGGATGTTGCGCTGTTTCACCGTTGCGAGAATCTCGCGCACGCACGCCGGACCGACCTCGGCGGGCACGGTGTATTCCATTTCGCGGAAACGCACCACGCGCACATGCGGGAAGACCTGGAAGGACGGGCCAGTGCGCACCGTGCTGGCGTCACCCGCCATGAACGTGGTGAGAGCCTGGTTGTATAGCGCGTCCCCACCGGGCAGCCAACGCACGGCATTGAACACGCTGCGCAGGGTGTTGATGGCCTGTGGGTCGTCCTCCCCCTCGTCCTTGTCGCCCGGTTGGGCCAGGTCCGTGGCAATGGTCACGCACAGATCGGAGTGCAACAGTGGCATGAACTCGAAATGCCGGTGCTGTCTGCAACGGTTGTCGATGTCTGCCAGCACGTCCTCGGTGGTCTCGACGCGGTTGACCTCGGTGAGGGCAAAGGCCTTGTCGTTCTGCAGCGTGAAGCGGGTGACGATGCCCAGCGCGCCGACCGAAGTACGTGCCGCCTGGAATACCTCGGGGTTGCGGGTGGCGCTGCATTCGATCAGCTCACCCGATGGCGTGGCCAGCGCCAGGCCAGCCACATAGGACGACATGGATCCAAACCCGGTGCCGGTGGCGTGCGCGGAGTTGGCGATGGCTCCGCCCATGGCCAGATAGTCCATGTCCGGCATATTGGGCAGGGCCTGGCCCACACTGTGCAACATCGGCCCCAGTGCGTGCATACGTGTGCCGGCCCAGATTTCGGCCTGCTGGGTGGTGGGGTCGTGCCGGACCAGTCCGCTCAGCAGATCGGTGGATACCAGGGTGTCGTCAGTGGGTACCACGGCGCTAAAAGAATGGCTTGCGCCAGCGGCACGTACCGTGCCTTTGGCGTTGCGCAGAACATCGATCACTTCGACTTCGGACGCGGGTACTGCGCGGGCGGCTGGGGTACACGCCTGGTTGCCAGCCCAGTTGGTCCAGGGCAGGGGCTTGCCACTGGTGAAGGGCAAAGGCGCCTGGGGTTCGGTGACTTCAGGGCTGCAGCCCTGCAAAACGCCGCCCGTTGCGGCACCTGCAGCCAGTGCGGTACCGGCGCGCAGCACGGTGCGTCGGTTCATGGTGCGTGGGAATTTCATGGCTTGCCGATCTCCTTGCCGGCCAGCTGGGCAATCAGGGCACGAAAGTCGTCTTCATTGCAGGCACTGCAGTAGCCCATGGGGGGCATGCCCTTGTAGCCCTCCACCGTGTTGCGCAGCAAAACGGTGTCGCCTTTGGCCAGGCGCGCGCTCCAGTCATCGGCCTTGCCAATCACCGGGGCGCCGGTCGATGGGCGCGCGTGGCATTGCAGGCAGTTGTTGGCCAGCAGTGCGTTTTGTCTGGGTGTGAGTTCGGCATGGGCAGCCCATGGCTGCAGTCCCGCCCAGGCGATAGCCCCCAAGGCGGCCAGGTTCGCGTACTTCAATGGAGTCTCCTCTGGTTTTTCTTGGCCAAAGCATAGGGAAGTCCCGGGAGACACACGAGGTCATATCCGGTAAATTGAGGGTCATTTCCGGCAACATACACAAGCTCCATGTATCTGGCACAACGTGAACCGTGGTCTGTCCCCCTGCAAATGGTCGGGCTGATCGCGCAGGAATTGCAGTCGCAGGGCGTGGCGGTGGAGGACTATCTGCAGGGCAGCCCCCTGTGCCCCCAGGACCTGGCTACACCCGACAAACCCATTGCCTACCGGCAGATGCTGGAACTCATCCGCCGGGGTGTGACTCTCTCCCGGCGTGCGGGACTGGGGCTCGACGTGGGACGCCGGCAAACCCCAGCCGGCTTGGGGGTGCTGGGGTACGCCATCAATTGCTGCGCCACTGCCCGCGATGCGTTGCTGACCGGTGCCAAATACCATGCGGTGGCTTCGTCCATCAACCGGCTCGCGCTGTCGGAGGATGCGCGCCACGCCTACTGGATTGCCACCCCTCCCATCGACTTGCAGGAGGCACTTCCTTTTGCGATTGAGGAGGAGTTTTCTGCCTTCTGCCGGAACTCGGAATTGCTGACCGGGAAAAAGGCACCGCTGGTGGAGGTGCATTTCACCTACGACGCGCCGGCCTATGTGTATCGGTACCAGGAGGCATTTGATGCAGCGCTGCGATTCAACGCGCCCACCAACCAGATCGTGTTCGATGTGGGCGCGCTGGATCTGCCCATTCTTCAGGGCAATCCATTGAGTGTTGCGCATGGTGTCCAGTTGTGTGAAAACTTCCTGGCGAACAACCCCAGCACCGATGACCTGACCCTGCGCATCTGCGCGATGCTGTTACGCACTCCGGGCGTGTTTCCACCCGCAGAAGAGGTGGCTGCCAGCTTGCACATGTCGGCACGCACCCTGCGCTACCAGCTTGCGCAAATCGGACAGAGCTATCAGGCCATCGTGGAGCGGCTGAAACTGCAGTTGTCCCGGGACTACCTGGAGAACTCCCCTCTCAAAGTGGAAGACATTGCCTGGCGTCTGGGCTATCTGGATGCCAGAAATTTCCGACGTGCCTTCAAGGCCTGGACCGGGGTGACCCCGAGTGAATACCGGCGCACGGGCTGAGTCCCCTGTATGACAATGGGGCATGGAAGAGTCTGGCAGCATTTCACCGCGGGCGAATAAAATTCAGAGTTGAAGTCTGACCATGCTGTGCCAGACAACCGGATCCTTTCTGTGACCAAGAATATCGAAGGCGACCGCTGGATCGTCCGAACCAATTACCTGAACCGGTCCAGTTCGTTCCTGATCATGTTCGCGGTAGTCGGTGCGCAAATGGCTGTGCGGGGCTATGGCGTGCTGGCCTGGTGCCTGGTGGCCCTGCTGTTTCTGGTGTATCCCCATCTGGCGTTTCTGCGGGCGCGACGTTCTGCCACACCCCACGCGGCAGAGTTGAACAATCTGCTGGTGGACTCTTTCCTGTTTGGCATTTGCGCTGCGGGACTCGATTTTCCGTTGTGGATTTGTTTCACGCTGTTCATCGGTACCGCCATCACCCGTGTCTTGTACCTGGGTATCACGGGAATTTTTCGGTCCCTCGCTGCCATCGCCCTGGGGGTGGTGCTGACGGTGGGCTTTCGGGGTGTCCGCCCGTTGGCAGACACGGAAATGTCTGCTGTGGTGTTATGCATCATCGGGCTCTCGCTGTACCTGCTGAGCCTGGCGAATATTGCGTACTTCAGGACGCGCAAGTTACTGGACTCCCGCGCGAAATTGCATGTGAGCGAGAAAGTGCTCCACGAGGCCAACGCCGCCTTGCAGTCGCAGCTGGACCAGATCCAGACCTTGCAATCCCAGCTCAGTGAGCAGGCCCATCGGGATCCCCTGACGGGCCTGTACAACCGCCGCTACCTTGATACCGCCATGGCGCGTGAACTGGCGCGCTGCCAGCGCGAGGGGCAGCCTTTGAGCGTGCTCATGCTGGACCTGGATTTTTTCAAACGGGTGAATGACCAGTTCGGTCATGCCGCAGGCGATGAGGTTCTGAAAGGTCTAGCCACCTTGCTGACACAGCACACGCGGTCCAGCGATGTGGCTTGCCGTTTTGGCGGCGAAGAATTCCTGGTACTGTTGCCCAATATGTCGCTGGCCGCTGCCTTGGACAAGGCGGAGCAGTGGCGCCAGGCCTTTGCAGCCCAGACGGTCCTGTGGGATGGCTCGCCCATTAGAACCACACTCTCCATTGGGGTGGCCACTTTCCCCGAGCACGGCCAGACGCAGGATGCCTTGGTTCGCAGCGCCGACCAGGCCCTCTACCAGGCCAAGTCGGCAGGGCGGGACCGGACCGTGCTGTACCGGCCGGATTGACGGGCAGTCAAGTGACGGTCAGGGCTTGGCATCCACGTAGTCCAGCCACTTTTGCCAGGGGTTGAACCCGGTAATCAGCGCGCTGGCTACCAGCACCAGGGCGCCGCCGGCGAACATGCCGGTGCCGAGCTCCTCACCCAGAAACAGGTGGCCCCAGGCCACTCCAAATAGCGGCACCATGAAGATCGGGCTCATGGCTGCCACGGGTGTGACATGCGACAGGATGCGGATGTGCACCCAGTACGCCAGTCCGGAGGTGACGATCCCCATGACGGCCACGGCCCCCAGGGCTGCCGGGGTGAAATGCGCCTGCGGCCAGCTCCAGGCGGCGCCGGGGACCAGCATCAGCATGGACAGCGCGTGGATGCCGGCGGCAATTTCCAGCGGCTGCATGCGGGTCAGCGCGCGTTTCATCATCGGGGTGGAAATGCCGTAACAGGCCGAGGCCGCCACGCAGCCCGCGGCTGCAATGAACACGGTGGCAGAGGGTTCCACCGGTCCCAGTCCCACAATCAGCGCCACGCCGGCGAAACCGAAGGTACAGCCCACCAGTTTGCGCACGGTCAGGGTGTCTTCCTTGAGCCAGGCCGAGGCAAAGATGCCAAAGATGACTGCGGTGGAGTTGAGCAAGGCGCTGTAGCCCGCAGGCAGCTGCAGGGCCGCCCAGGCAAACAGCAGAAACGGGCAGGCCACCGATAGCGCGCCCAGCAGGGCCAGTTCACGCCAGTGGCCCACAGGCCAGCGGTGCTGCACCACGCGCATCAGGATACCCAGCGTGACGGTGGCGGCGCCCACGCGCAGCAGCGCTAGCACGTTGGGCCCCATCACCGGGCTCGCGACACGGATCAGCATGAAAGAAGCGCCCCACAGGGCCGAGAGTGCGACCAGCTGGCCGAAGTGTTTGGTTTTCATGCGTCAGAGCGATGCAAAGTTGTCCGCGAGCAGGGCCCTGCGCTGCGTTGGCTGAATTTTTCGATGGCGTAGCGTAATGCGGGGGGACGTCGACCCGAACAGCGGGCCTTCGGCCGCACGGGCCTCTGCACTAAGGTCGGGCACGGACTGCACTTGCGCCCCAGCAGGAATAGCGAGTCCAGATCTTTGAGTTTGATCATGCGGTAGGCGGAAACATTTGTGGCCAATTTCGGCTCTTTATTTTTAGCGCAAACTTTTTATTCCAGAGATATTTCAAAATTCCAAGGCTCTCCAAATGTTTCAAATATTTCCAAGTTGCGACGCTGTCACCATCTGGAACGGGGGCGTGCACATTAAATGCTCGGCGCATCCAAGCTAAACATTCTTGGAATTGAACTTCATATGACAAATATCCACGCTGTTCGTTTTTTGCAATGTATACCAGTACAGCGGATTGCCAGACATCCTGCGGTACTCCAAAGGAGTCTCCCCAAGGGATGAACGCACTAAATTTCTTCATCTGTGCGTGAGAAATTCCAAGTTCGTGAATATTGCGTTCTAGTTTTTCGGTTGGTGGCAATACTCGGTAGCGATGAAATTTTTGAGATCGTTCCCCCTCAGCTTTGGCCGTTGGAGACTCCTCGTTCTTTCTGGCGATGGCATTGTTAGGCCTAGCTAGTTCCGCTAATTTTTCTTCGCTTTGTTTGGCTAGCTCGTGTAATTGCATTGCCTCTGCCATGCCGATATGGAACATGTCTTCCTGAGCATGTTCGGTCAGCTCGTATATTTGCATTGCCTCTGCCGCCATGTCTTCAATGTGTTGATTGAAGATCCATTTCGCTGTGTAAGGCGCGTTGAAAAGCAACTTTTCAAGTGCCGCAAAGGTAAAGTTATCTTTGAATGACTGCAGGTCTATTTCAAGTGCAGGAATCCTCATTTCCCGGATCTTTGATGTTTTGACCTCGTCTACAAAATGAGTCACTGCAATTTCGACCAGATAGCGCTCATCTCCGGCACGGACCCATATATCCGGACGGATACTTCCCATCCATACTTCAAGCTCCACTTCATCAAGGCACAGCAGAGTTTCTGCTGTATGTACTTTTGAAGGTGCGTATTGCAGTGTGCTTCGGTATTCCACAGCGGGCAAACGAACTTCTTTGCGTTCAGCAATGATTTGCTTCGCCGCCAAATGGACCGCAGTTTCAAAGCCTTTTGCACAGTCTTCGCCGGGAGCGTGTGCAAAGTGCGGCGTGGAGGCACGCTGCTTGGCGACTAATGGTCTTTTACAGGAAGGGCAAATGCATCCGCAGGCTTTTCCATTGGGCACACCATTCGGCTCATAAAGTGTTGATTCACGGAGTCCAAAAGGTACGCGCAAGGACATGTTCGACGCTAACGTCCTCGCAGGAAGAGGGCGTCGAGCTCGCGCATGCTGAGCTGGCGCCAGGTGGGACGGCCGTGGTTGCACTGGTCGCTGCGCTCGGTCTCTTCCATCTGGCGCAGCAGGCCGTTCATTTCTTCCAGGGTCAGGCGCCGGTTGGCGCGCACCGCACCGTGGCAGGCCATGGTGGCCAGCAGTTCGTTTTGTGCGCGCTGGATGACGGTGCTGGCGTCGTGCGTTCCAAGCTCCGCCAGCACGCTGCGGGCCAGCTCTACCGCGTCGCCTTGCACCAGCGAGGTCGGCACGGCGCGCACGGCCAGGGTCTTGGGCGAGAACGGAGAGATTTCCAGACCCAGCGTGTGCAGGGTGTCGCTGTGGGCTTCGGCCGTGGCCACTTCGGTGGGCGTTGCGGCGAAGGTGGCGGGAATCAGCAGCGGTTGGCTGGCAATGTGGCCCACCGTGCCTGTGGTGCTGCCGTTGCCTTGCGCCTGCAGCTGATTCTTGAGTCGCTCGTAGACGATGCGTTCGTGCGCGGCATGCATGTCCACCACCACCAGGCCCTGCTTGTTCTCGGCCAATATATAGACGCCTTGCAGCTGGGCGATGGCGCGGCCTAGGGGCCATGCTGCTTCTTCGTTGGCTGGGCGGTTGGGCGGCAGAGGGATTTGCTCC
>CAUJJV010000235.1 GCA_963205375.1 Pseudomonadota bacterium | reverse complement strand
AAGTGGCGATGAGTTCGGCATGGGCAACGGAGGGATTCACAGGCACCCTTACAGTTTGACGTTAGTGCGAAGCAATGCTGTTCTTAGTTCGCGATTCGCAGGTTTTGAAACATCCACTTTTTGAACCGCCAGGTCGAACGATGAACCTGGCCTGATGCTGGTGGGCAGTATCTTTTTTGCAGGATTCGCAGTGGGGTGCGTGCCCTGCCCCGGACACATGCGAACGGAAAACCCGAATTCTTCGAGTACGCCTTTCGCATACAACTCCGCCAATTGTTGAAACGTCACGAAGGCTGAGCGTTTGACGTCTTTGAACCCTGGCTCACGGATGTCACGAACGATCTCGAATTTACCCAGCGTATCGCGTTGCGTATTGGTAAACGGATGCAGCAGGAAAGTCTGACGAACCCCATTCTTTTTGGACACCAGCGTGTGCTCGACGGCGATATCAGTTAACAGCATATTGTTTTTCTCTTCTTTCCAAGCCACTGGGGAACCGATGCCCCTTGAGAAGCGAAGTGCTCGACATGGGCAACCCTCACCCTGAGAGGCAAGGACTTTAACTGAACGACAACAAATGGCAGATCCCTATTGCAATGTGACAGACGGCTTTGGGTCGACTGCTGCTGATGGCCAACTGCCAACACTCAAGACTGCCCGGTAACTGGTGGGCCACAATCCAGTCATGAGCTCATCCAAACCCTACCTAAGCGAAATCGAAGCCCCGGCACGCACCGAGGTTGACGCCTTGCCGGGCTTGACCCTGCTCGAATTCGGAACAAGCTGTTGCGGCCACTGCCGCGCCGCCCAACCCGCACTGTTCGAGTCGCTGTCACAACACACGCAGTGGCGTCATATCCGGATTGAAGATGGACCTGGCCAGGCGCTCGGGCGAAGCTACCGGGTCAAGCTCTGGCCTACTCTGGTGCTACTGCGTGACGGGCAGGAAGTCGCACGCTTGGTACACCCCACGCAAACCAGCGACATTTCAGCCGCATTGAAAATCGCATGACGAGGCGAACGGGTCCTGGTCGTTGTCGGGTACAGCCCAAACGCGAAATGGCAGACACCCATCCGCTACCAAATTGATAGCTGCTTGCGCATATCTCACGGAGGCCAGAGGCCAATTTAGCTAAAATTTACCGTGCCACCCCGCGCCGGCGGCAAAGCGCCCCGCCCCTTCCAGCCCCGACGCAATGCAGGCTTTGCCGCGCTCCCACTCCTGGTGCAGTGCATGGGGCAGATCCATATCCCACTGTGCATAGGCACTGGCGCGGTCGGCCAGCATGGTCTGCTGCGGAAAGCCGGCCAGTTGCTCCGCCAGTGCCACCGCTGCCTCCAGCGCCGTGCCTTTGGGCACCACGCGGTTGCATAGCCCCATGGCCAGCGCTTCGGGCGCCTCGACCTTGCGCCCGGTGAGGATCAGGTCCATGGCGTGGCCCATGCCGATCAGGCGCGGCAGGCGCACCGTGCCACCGTCAATGAGCGGCACACCAAAGCGGCGGCAGAACACGCCGAAGTAGGCATCGTCTTCCATCACACGCATATCGCACCACAGCGCCAGCTCCATGCCGCCCGCCACCGCGGCCCCGCTGACTGCGGCAATGACGGGCTTGCTGAGTATCAGACGCGATGGGCCCATAGGGCCTTGTGGCCCTGCGCTGCCATTGCCCGTCTGCGCATAGGCGGCAGGAGAAAAATTCAACCCGGAAAACGCATCGCGGGTGCTGGCACCCTGCTGGGCCAGCCGGGCGCCGGCCTGCAGGTCCCAGCCGGCACAGAAGTGACCATGGGCTCCGTGGAAAACAGCCACACGTGAATTGGGGTCTTCATCGAATGACACGAATGCGTCGTACAGCAGCTGCGCGGTATCCGCGTCGACAGCGTTGCGAACATCGGGCCTGTTCAGGGTTACTACTGTGATGCTTCCACGCGTTGTCACTGAAACTGCATTGCTCATGCGGTTCATTACATAGTCCCCCGAGTGACAGGGGAATCAGTGACAACCCTATCAACGATCACTGCAATGCCCGATATAACCGGGCCACAGAACAACAGGAGACAACGTGCAGTTTCTTCAACTCGTGATCAGCGGAGTTGCGCAGGGGTGCATCTACGGATTGATTGCGCTGGGCTTTGTGCTCATCTACAAGGCAACCGAGACGGTCAGCTTCGCCCAGGGCGAACTGATGATGCTGGGCGCATTCTGCGGACTGGTCGCCATGACCCTGCTGGGCTTTCCCTACTGGCTGGCGGTGCTGAGTTCCATTGCAGCCATGGCGGTGTTTGGCATTGTGCTGGAGCGCCTGGTGATTCGCCCCATTTTGGGGCAGCCCGCGTTTTCCATTGTGATGCTGACCATCGGCATTGGCTATGTGGCGCGCGGCCTGATCACCATGATCCCCGGTATCGGTACCGATACGCAGGCGCTGCCCGTGCCCTACAAGGATGAGATCTGGAAGATTGGCGGCAACGAAATGGGCGTGGGTGCACTGGTGCTCAACGTGGAACACATGGCGGTGATTGGTGCCACGGCCGTGCTGTGCGTGCTGTTGTTCGCACTGTTCCGCTACAGCAAGCTAGGTATTGCGATGCAGGCTGCGTCGCAAAACCAGCTGGCGGCGTATTACATGGGCATTCCGGTGCAGCGGCTCAATGGCATTGCCTGGGGCCTGGCCGCTGCGGCGGCAGCCATTGCCGGGCTGCTGCTGGCGCCCATCACCTTTGTGCACGCCAACATGGGATTCATTGGATTGAAGGCATTTCCGGCCGCCGTGGTGGGGGGCTTTGGCAGCCTGCCAGGCGCCATCGTGGGGGGCCTGCTGATTGGCATTGTGGAGTCGCTTTCAGGCTTCTACCTGCCCGATGGCTTCAAGGACACCGCCGCGTACATCGTGGTGCTGCTGATGCTGATGGTCAAGCCCAACGGCTTGTTTGGCGAAAAACTGCGCAAGAAAGTCTGACATGCGTTTCATCTTCAAGACCGACTACGCGCAAGACATCAAGCTCGCCAAACATGGCGGCCACGTGTTCTGGTACAGCGCATTGCTGTTGCTGATGTGTGCTGCGCCCTGGTTGTTTGCCGAATACTGGCTGGCGCAACTGACGTTTGTGCTGATCTATTCCATCGCCGGCCTGGGGCTGATGCTGCTGGCGGGCTTTACCGGGCTGTTCTCCATGGGGCATGCTGCATTTCTGGGGGTGGGCGCCTACACGCACGCGGTCCTGACCAACATGGGGCTGCCTTTTCCGCTGGCACTGGCGTGCGCCGCAGGTCTGTCTGCCGCAGTCGGGCTGATCGTGGGGTTGCCAGCGCTGCGGGTCAAAGGCATTTACCTTGGCATTGCCACGTTGTCCTTCGGCTTCATCGTGGAGGAAGTGCTGGCGCGGTGGGAATCGGTCACAGGCGGCAATGCCGGCATCCACATCAAGCACCCGGACATCTTCGGCTGGGTCATCTCTACGGGTGAGCAGTTCTACTTCCTGTGTCTGGTGATTACCGTGGCGGCCACCCTGGGCATCCTGAACCTGCTGCGCTCGCCTACCGGGCGCGCGTTTGTGGCGATCCGCGATTCGGAAATTTCCGCGCAGAGCATGGGCATCCATCTGGCGTATTACAAGACGCTGTCGTTTGCGCTGTCGGCCGCACTGGCTGGCGTGGCGGGCGCGCTGTACGCGCACAAGCTGCAGTTCATCTCGCCCGACCAGTTCAACATCCTGCAGTCGATTGACCTGCTGCTGATGATCGTGATTGGCGGCGTGGGTTCGGTGCATGGCGCGTTTCTGGGCGCCATCTTCCTGATTTCCATGCCGCAGGTGATTTCCCTGTCCAAGGACTACCTCCCCGCCGTCATCGGGCAGGCCCCGGGACTGCAGGGTCTCGTGTACGGCCTGGTGCTCATTGCCTTCGTGCTGTTTGAGCCTATGGGTCTGTATGGCCGCTGGCTCAAGATCCGCACTTACCTGCAAATGTTCCCGTTCTACCGCAAGGGCATGTTCAAGCGGCAGAAATCCTTCCAGAAATCGGACAGGCTGAAATGAAATACCTCGCCCCCACGCTTGTCACTGCGTGTACTTCGCTGCCCCCCAAGGGGGCCCTCACGCCTTGGGGCGGCCCTGCGGCGTTCAAGGCTTGTACTTATGAATGAAACCCTACTTTCCGCCAAAGACCTGAGCGTGCGCTTCGGCGGCGTGCTCGCTGTCAACAAGGTGAGCTTCGATGTCAAGCAGGGCGAGGTGTTCACGCTGATCGGCCCCAATGGCGCGGGCAAGACCACGGTGTTCAACCTGATCAGCCGCATCTACACGCCGACCAGTGGCACCATCGACTACCTCGGCCCCCAGGGCATGCTCAAGCTGACCGACCAGCCGCCCCAGAACGTGGCCTCCTTGGGCATTGCCAGGACGTTCCAGAACATCGAGCTGTTCGAGCACGCCAGCGTGCTGCACAACCTGTTGATCGGACGGCACACGCACCGCAGCACCAACCTGTGGCAAGACCTGTTCTTCACCTCCAAGGCACGCGAGACAGAGCTGAAATCCCGCGAGAAGGCCGAGGAAGTCATTGAGCTGCTGGACCTGCAGCACTACCGCGACTCGCTCGTGGCCGGGCTGCCCTACGGCGTGCGCAAGGTGGTGGAAATGGCGCGCGCGCTGTGTACCGAGCCCAAACTGCTGCTGCTGGATGAGCCGTCATCCGGCCTGAATGTGGAAGAAACAGAAGACATGGCTTTCTGGATCCAGGACATCAAGAACGACCTGGGCATCACGGTGCTGATGGTCGAACACGACATGACATTGGTGAGCAAGGTCTCGGACCGCGTGCTGGCCATGAACCAGGGCGAGGTGCTGGCCATGGGCACCCCGCGGGAGGTGCAGACCGATCCGGGCGTGGTGGAAGCCTACCTGGGCTCGGTGGACGATGTGTCGTCATTGCGCAGGGAGGCCGCATGAGCACCATGCCTCCTGCCATCAGCGACCAGCCCGTGCTGAAGCTGCTCAACGTCGAGAGTTCCTATGGCCCGATCAAGGCGATTCGCGGCGTGAGCCTGCAGGTACGCCGCGGCGAGATTGCCACTGTGCTGGGCTCCAACGGCGCGGGCAAGACCACCATTCTCAAGACCATTTCGGGCATCATCGATCCGCGCAAGGGGTCGATCGAATTCAAGGGCGAGATCATCACCGCCAAAGACCCGGCATTTATCGTGCAGCAGGGGCTGAGCCATGTGCCCGAAGGGCGCGAGGTGTTCCCGCTGCTGAGCGTGCACGACAACCTGCTGATGGGCGCCTATACCCGCTCGGACCGCGATGGCGTGGCGCGTGACATGGAAACCGTTTTTGGCTACTTCCCGATCCTGAAGGAGCGCTCTGCACAGGATGCGGGCCTGCTGTCTGGTGGTCAGCAGCAGATGCTGGCGATTTCGCGCGCACTGATGGCCGACCCGGACCTGATCCTGCTGGACGAGCCCAGCCTGGGCCTGTCGCCAAAGCTCACCAAGGAGATCTTCGAGATCGTGGTGCGCATCAACCGCGAGCGGGGCACCACGATTTTGCTGGTGGAGCAAAACGCCAACATGGCGCTCAACGCCTCCGACTATGGCTATGTGCTGGAGAACGGCCGCATCGTGATGGAAGACACCTGTGCCCGTCTGCGGGAGAAGGACGACATCAAGGAGTTCTACCTGGGCCTCAAAGACGACGGCGTACGCGGCGAACGTCGCTGGAAAAAGAAGAAGACCTGGAGATAGACAACATGAGCGGACTCTGGGACACAAACAACATGCAGCCCAACCACGACATCGTGGTGCAGGGCGAGACCATTCCGGCCATATTCTGGAATGCGGTGGAAAAACGCGGCCCCGGCATCTGGATGCGGCAGAAGCACCTGGGCCTGTGGCGCAGCTGGACCTGGAACCAGACCGCCGATGCGGTGCGCGAAATTGCCGCCGGACTGGTGAGTCTGGGTTTCAACCCGGGCGACTGCGCTTCGGTCCTCGCCAACACGGTGGTGGAATGGGTGTGGGCCGATCTGGCGATTCTTTCCTGCGCCGGGATATCCAACGGTGTGTATCCGACGGATGCTGCCTCGCAGCTGCAATACCTGTGCGAAGACTCGCGCACCACCATTCTCTTTGTGGAAGACGACGAGCAACTGGACAAGGCGCTGGAAGTGCGCGACCAGTTGCCGTTGCTGCGCAAGATTGTGGTTTTTGACATGGAAGGTTTGCGCGGCCTGGATGAACCCGACGTCATCAGTCTGGACCTGCTGCGAAGCTTGGGACGTACCTATCTGGCATCGCACCCCAACGCGGTGACCGACCGGGTGGCCGCCTGCAAGCCCGATGACATCGCGATTTTGGTCTACACCTCCGGCACTACCGGCAAGCCCAAGGGGGCCATGCACCTGCACAGCGGCATCGTGTTCACTTTGCGTGGTTTCAACACGCTGGTAGCCCAGGATGAGCGCGACGAGCGCATGTGCTTCCTGCCGCTGTGCCACATTGCCGAGCGCATGGGCGGCGAATATTTTGCGCTGTACACCGGAACCAAGCTGAACTTTGTGGAGAACCCCGAGACCATTCCCGAAAACGTACGCGAGATTGCGCCAACTGTCTTCACTGCAGTGCCCCGCGTCTGGGAAAAGTTTTACTCGGGTGTGATGATTTCCCTGAAAGAGGCCGGTGCCATCCAGCAGGCAGCCTATGCCTGGGGCATTGGCGTGGGAACGACCATTGCCAACAAGGTGCTTGCGGGCGAGCCGGTCGGGGCCTGGCTCAAGTTGAAGTTCACGGTAGCGCAGTGGCTGGCACTGAACAACGTGCGCAAGCTCATCGGCATCCACCGGGCGCGTTTTCTGGTGACGGGGGCGGCCCCCATCTCCCCGGATCTGGTGCGCTGGTATCTGGCACTGGGCGTGCCGATGCTGGAAGTGTGGGGCATGACCGAGACCTGCGGTGCATCCACCGGTGTACCCGTGGCGAAGATGAAGCCCGGCTCCATTGGCCCCGCCGCGGCTTTCAACGAAGTGCGGCTGGACCCGGTGACCGGCGAAATTCTGGTACGTGGCAAGAACGTCTTTGCCGGTTATCTGAACCTGCCGGAAAAGACGGCCGAGACCATCGACAAGGACGGATGGCTGCACACCGGTGATGTGGGGGTGGTTGACGCGGACGGATATTTCCGCATCACGGACCGCATGAAGGACATCATCATCACCGCCGGCGGCAAGAACATCACGCCCAGCGAGCTGGAGAACGAGCTGAAGTTCTCGCCCTACATCACCGATGCGGTGGTCATTGGTGACAAGCGTGCTTACCTGACTGTGATCGTCATGATCGACCAGGAAAACGTCGAGAAATTTGCGCAGGACCAGGATGTCCCGTTCAGCAACTACGCGTCGCTGACCAAAGCGCCCGAAGTCCAGGCCCTGATCCAGGGCGAGCTGGACCGCGTGAACAAGAAGTTTGCACGCGTGGAACAGATCAAGAAGTTTTTCCTGCTGGATACCCAGCTGACCGCTGAGGACGAAGAACTCACGCCCACCATGAAGCTCAAACGCAAGCTGGTGGAAAAGAAGTATTCGCCCCAGATTGAAGCGATGTACCGCTAACCCCGATATCCCCTCAAACTCCCAGGACCCCATGAAACTCCATTCCGCACTCACCTTGATCGTGCTGGCCACGGCCGCAAACCTGCATGCTGCCGAGCAGCAAGGCGTCAGCAAAACCGAAATTCTCATTGGCACCATCCAGGACTTGTCGGGTCCGCTGGCGGGCTACGGCAAGCAGGCTCGCAATGGCATGCAACTGCGTGTCGATGAAATCAACGAGCAGGGGGGCGTCAATGGCCGCAAGCTCAAGTTGTTGGTGGAAGACTCTGGGTACGATCCCAAAAAGGCCGTTCTGGCAGCGCAGAAGTTGGTGAATCAGGACAAGATCTTCATCATGGCAGGCCATCTGGGTACGGCACACAACAATGCCGCCATGCCCGTGCAGTTCGAGAAACGGGTGGTCAACTTTATGCCGCTGACGGCCGCGCGCGAAATGTACGAGCCATTCAATCCGCTGAAATATGCCCTGCTGAGCTCGTACTACGACCAGATGCGCACCACCCTGCCCAAAATGGTGAAAGACAAGAGTGCAAAGAAAGTCTGCGCCATCTACCAGGACGACGAATTCGGTCTGGAGGTACTGCGGGGAGCCGAAGCGGGTCTCAAGACCATGGGCATGGACTTTGTTGAGAAGACTTCCTTCAAGCGTGGTGCAACGGACTTCTCGTCCCAGGTCGCGAAGATGAAGTCTGCAGGTTGCGACATGGTGGTACTGGGCACCATCATTCGCGAAACCATAGGGACCATTGGCGAGTCGCGTAAGAACGGGTTCAACCCGGTGTTCTTCGGCTCACAAGCTGCCTATACCGACCTGATTCACAAGCTCGGTGGCAAGGCCATGGATGGCATGTACGCCACCATGGCAGTGCAAAACCCTTACCTGGACGAGGCATCGCAACCCATCCGCTTCTGGGCCAACAAGTACAAAACCCGCTTCAATGAAGACCCTACCGTGTTCTCGGCCTATGGCTACACCATGATCGACCTGTTCATTCAGGCGGCGCAAAAGGCGGGACCCAATTTGACGACAGACTCGTTTATCAAAACGATGGACAGCCTGACGGTACCACCCGATATGTTCGGTGCACCCCAGTTGAAGTACACATCAAAACAGCACTTGGGTAGCGACCTGTCGCGCCTTTCGCAAATCCAGGACGGCAAGTGGAAAGTGGTGTCCGAGTACGTCAAGCCCTGATCCATCCGTTCTTTTCGACCCCGCGTTTCTCACACTTTGAGGAGTTCACCATGAAGATGAAGACTGCAATTGCCTTGGCGAGTCTGGCACTTACCGCTACGCTCGCACATTCCCAGCAGGGCGTCAGCAAGGACGAAATCACCCTGGGGTCCATTCAGGATCTTTCCGGACCGATTGCCGGCTTCGGCAAGCAGGCACGTCTCGGGATGATGCTGGCGGTAGATGAAATCAACGAGCAGGGCGGCGTCAACGGCCGCAAGCTCAAACTCATCGTCGAAGACTCGGCTTACGACCCCAAGAAGGCCGTGTTGGCTGCGCAAAAGCTGGTCAACCAGGACAAGATTTTCATGATGGTGGGACACATCGGAACCGCCCAGAACATGGCGGCCATGCCGGTGCAGTTCGAGAAGAACGTGATCAACTTCTTCCCGATCACCGCGGCACACGAAATGTACGAGCCTTTCCACAAGCTCAAGTACTCCTATGCAGCCACGTACTACGACCAGATGCGCAATGCCGTGCCCAAACTGGTCAAGGAAAAAGGTGCGAAGAAAGCCTGCGTGATGTACCAGGATGACGATTTTGGTCTGGAAGTGCTCAAGGGCGGCGAGGCCGGTCTCAAGACGCTCAATATGGAATTTGCCGAAAAAACGTCTTACAAACGCGGAGCGACAGACTTCTCCTCGCAAATCTCCAAGATGCAAGCCGGTGGCTGCGACATGATTGTGCTGGGCACCATCATCCGCGAAACCATCGGTGCCATTGGTACTGCCCGCAAGCTGGGCTACAACCCCATCTTCCTGGGCTCCAGTGCTGCGTACACCGACCTGATCCACAAGCTGGGCGGCAAAGCCATGGACGGCCTGTACGCGACCATGACGGTGCAAAACCCCTACCTGGACGAGGCCTCTCAACCCATCCGTTTCTGGGCCAGCAAGTACAAGACCAAGTTCAATGAAGACCCCACGGTCTTCTCGGTGTACGGCTACAGCATCATCTCCAGCTTTGCCGTGGCAGCCAACAAGGCTGGCAAGAACCTGACCACCGACAGCTTCATCAAGGTCATGGACAACCTGACCATTGAGCCCGATTTTTTTGGCGGTGCCGTGCAAACCTTTAGCGCCACCAAGCGCCTGGGCAGCGACGC
>CAUJJV010000234.1 GCA_963205375.1 Pseudomonadota bacterium | reverse complement strand
CTGGGCCTTGCCGATGTAAAACGGGCAGCCGCCGATGTCACCCAGGTACACATCGCCCGCGCCCATGGTGATCTCGCCGGGCAGAAAGCAGTTGGCGGCGCTGTTGTCACAGCAGCCGCCACTCTGGTGGAACATCAGCTCCGGGCCGTGGTGGGCCTGGAGCTGTGCCACCAGTTCCACAGCCGCTGGCGTAGCAACGACTCTGGCCACCATCAGAAGAAGCCCAGTTTGTTTTCCGAGTAAGAAACCAGCAGGTTCTTGGTCTGCTGGTAGTGGTCCAGCATCATCTTGTGGGTTTCGCGGCCAATGCCCGACTCCTTGTAGCCACCGAATGCAGCGTGTGCGGGGTAGGCGTGGTAGCAGTTGGTCCACACGCGCCCTGCCTTGATGGCGCGGCCCATGCGGTAGGCCACATTGCCGTTGCGGCTCCACACGCCAGCGCCCAGGCCGTACAGCGTGTCGTTGGCGATTTCCAGGGCTTCGGCCTCGTCCTTGAAGGTGGTCACGGCCAGCACCGGTCCGAAGATTTCTTCCTGGAAGATGCGCATCTTGTTGTGGCCCTTGAACAGCGTGGGCTGCACGTAGTAGCCGCCTTCGAGGTCACCGCCCAGGTGGGCCTGTCCGCCGCCGGCCAGCACTTGCGCGCCTTCCTGCTTGCCCAGGTCCAGGTAGGACAGGATCTTGGTGAGTTGCTCTTTGGACGCCTGTGCGCCCATCATGCTGTCGGTGTCCAGCGGATTCATGTGCTGGATCGCGGCCACGCGCTTGAGCACACGTTCCATGAACTTGTCGTAGATGGATTCCTGGATCAGCGCACGGCTGGGGCAGGTGCAGACCTCGCCCTGGTTGAACGCGAACAGCACCAGGCCTTCAATGGCCTTGTCCAGGAACGCGTCGTCCTTGTCCATGATGTCGGCAAAGAAGATGTTGGGGCTTTTGCCACCGAGTTCCAGCGTGGCGGGAATCAGGTTGTTGGCGGCGGCCTGGGCAATCACGCGGCCGGTGCTGGTGGAGCCGGTGAAAGCAATCTTGGCAATGCGCTTGGATGTTGCCAAAGGCATGCCGGCTTCGCGGCCATAGCCGTTCACGATGTTGAGCACGCCAGCAGGCAGCAGGTCGGCAATCAGTTCGGCCAGGATCAGGATGGAGATGGGGGTGGACTCTGCGGGCTTGAGCACTACGCAGTTGCCGGCACCAATGGCAGGCGCCAGTTTCCAGGCGGCCATCAGGATCGGGAAGTTCCAGGGAATGATCTGGCCCACGACACCCAGCGGTTCCTGGATGTGGTAGGCCATGGTGTTCTCGTCGATCTCGCTGATGCCACCTTCCTGCGCGCGCAGGCAACCGGCAAAGTAGCGGAAGTGGTCCACGGTGAGCGGGATGTCGGCGTTCAGCGTTTCGCGAATCGCCTTGCCGTTGTCCACGGTCTCAGCGTAGGCCAGCAGTTCCAGGTTGGCTTCGATACGGTCGGCAATTCTGAGCAGGATGTTGCTGCGGGTGGCAGCGTCGGTCTTGCCCCAGGCGTCGGCCGCAGCATGGGCTGCGTCCAGCGCCAGTTCAACGTCTTCCGCAGTGGAACGGGCAGCCTGGGTGTAGACCTTGCCGCTCACGGGGGTGATGACGTCAAAGTACTGGCCTTTGACCGGGGCAACCCATTTACCGCCAATGAAGTTGTTGTACTGGGCCTTGTAGGCAATCTTGGCGCCTGCGGCGCCGGGTGCTGCGTAAATCATCGTGTCTCCAGAAATTAGAAATTGGATAAGCCATTCCCTTGCGGGTGCTGTTCCATCCTCAAGTCCTGTGCCAGTTGTTGCGGCGCTGGCGGAGCATTGATTTCAAAAGATTTTTTTTGTCGGGGTGCGGAGGAGTTCCGGGTAAACCCGCAGGTGCGAACTGCGACAGGTGTCACAAAAAGTGACACCTGTCGCCTGCTGTCCACAGGGTCATTTTTGCGTTGGGCGCTTGTCAGCCAGACTGGCTACCATCGCGGTTCACAAGGACATGACACGGGCCAGGAGCCTGTGCAGGAGACACTGTGCAAAACACCACCCACGACGCCGTACTACGCCAGGCCCGGCTGCGTCTGACCGAATATGGCGACTGTTCTTCCAGCGGCCTGGACGAGCGGCTGGCGCGGTCCTGGCGGCGCAGTCTGGCTGCCGGCCTGATGCCACGCGAAAGCCGGCAGGAGGCGGTGCACGCGGACAGCCTGGCGTTGCGCCAAGCGCTGGCCTGCAACCACGACCTGCTGGCCCATTCGCAGCCGGTGATGGAGTTTCTGTTTGAGCAGGTGCGCCACAGCGAGAGCATGGTGATTCTGGCGGACAAGGCCGGTACGCTGGTGCACACGCTGGGCCATGCCACATTTCTGGATAAAGCCCAGCAGGTAGCCCTGACCCGTGGCGCTTCCTGGCTGGAGCAGCACCGCGGCACCAACGCCATTGGCACGGCACTGGCCGAAGTCAGTGGGATCGAAATCCATGGCGGCGAACATTTCTTCGAGCGCAATGCGTTCCTGACCTGCACTGCTGCGCCCATCGTCTCGGGCCGGGGTGAGCTTCTGGGTATTCTGGATATCTCGGGCGACCAGCGCCATGGCCACCCGCACACGCTGGGCCTGGTCAGCATGGCGGCCCGCATGATCGAGAACCGTTTGCTGACCGCATCCACCCGGCGCCAGACACGCCTGCACCTGCATGCCAGCCCCGAGGGCATTGGCTCGGTGGCCGAAGGCATTGTGGTGCTGTCGGACGACGGCTGGATCGTCGGCGCCAACAGCCACGCCATGGCGATGCTGGGGCTGTGTACGCAAGACCTGAGCGCACGCCAGCTCTCCGATGTGATCGCAGCGCCCTACGGCCAGCTGCTGGCCCGCAACCACCGCCGCCCGGGCCAGCCGATGCCGTTGCATCTGCACGGTGGTGCGCTGGTGTATGGCGTGCTGCAAACGCCCCAGACGGTGGAGCTGCGTTCCACTGCGACTGAAGTCGGTGCAGCGCCTGCCGATGCTTTCAGTCGCCTCGACAGTGGCGACACCCGCTGGCGCAGCGCTGCCGACAAGGTGCGCCGCGTGCTGAACAAGCCGATCCCGGTACTGATTCAGGGCGAGTCGGGCGTGGGCAAGGAATTGTTTGCGCGTGCGTCCCACGACAGCGGGCCACGCCGCAGCGGGCCTTTTGTGGCCATCAACTGCGCCGCAATTCCTGAGAACCTCATTGAAGCCGAGCTGTTCGGCTACGCCCCGGGCGCCTTCACGGGTGCACGGCGCGAGGGCAGTCCCGGGCGCCTGCGCGAAGCCCATGGTGGCACGCTGTTTCTCGATGAGATTGGCGACATGCCGCTGGCCATGCAGGCCCGCCTGCTGCGCGTGCTGCAGGAGCGCCAGGTCACGCCACTGGGGGGCGGCAAGCCGGTGGAGGTGGACTTCGCGCTGGTGTGCGCCAGCCACCGCACTTTGCGGGAGGAGGCCGCAGCCGGGCGCTTCCGCAGCGACCTGTACTACCGCATCAATGGCCTCACCGTGGTGCTGCCTGCCCTGCGCGAGCGCGAAGATTTTTCGGCGCTTACCCTGCGCATGCTGACCGACCTGAATCCCGGACGCGAGGTGCGGGTCGAACCCACCCTACTGGAGCGGCTGCAGCGCTATCCCTGGCCCGGCAACGTGCGCCAGTACGCCAATGTGCTGCGCACCGCCAGCGCCATGCTGGATGAAGGCGAGGACAGCATTGGCTGGTCCCACCTGCCCGACGATGTGCTGCAGGACCTGGAGCAGGCCGCGGTGGCACCACCCACCCGGGTGCAACTGCCGGTGGCTGTGGCTGCGGGCGGGGATACGCTGGATGCGCTCTCGCGGGCCGCCATCCGCCAGGCGATTGACCGCGCCGCGGGCAATATGTCGCAGGCTGCCCGCAGCCTGGGCATCAGCCGCCAGACGCTGTACCGCAAGCTCAATGGTTGACTAACGCACCATCGCCACGCCCTTGATCTGGGCGTAGACGGCCTGTCCGGGCGTGATGCCCAGCCGCCGTGCCGAGAGCTGGCTGATGCGCGATAGCAGGCGCGACCCCGGGGTCCCATGGCCTATCTGCAGTGCCACCAGCACCTGGCCGGGGCCATCGTCGGTGATCTCCACCACGGTGGCGGGCAGGATGTTGAGCACACTGGTCTGCTCGGGTTGTTGCAGGGACAGGCTCACATCGCGGGCCTGAATGCGCACGCGTACCCGCGTGTCGGCGGGCAAGGGCACGGCGCGGGTCTGCGGCAGCAGCAGGCGCCCGCCGTCAAACTCCAGAATGCACATCACTTCGGTGGGGTCAAGGCCGCACACGCGTGCTTCGATCAGCGCCGCCGCCGCATCCCCTTGCAGCAGGGGCAGATCCAGCCGCGTCATCAGGTCCATGACCGGCCCGCTGGCGCGCACCGTGCCCGCATCCAGCAGCACCAGATGGTCGGCCAGACGGGCCATCTCGTCGGGGGAGTGCGTGACATACACGACGGGAATGTCCAGCTGGTCGTGCAGCTGCTCCAGCCAGGGCAGTATTTCGGACTTGCGCTGCGCGTCCAGTGCGGCGAGTGGTTCGTCCAGCAACAGCACGCGCGGGCTGCTGGCCAGTGCACGCGCGATGGCCACACGCTGGCGTTCGCCACCCGAGAGTTCATGCGGCATGCGCTGCAGCAGATGGCCAATGCCCAGTAACTCCAGGCCCTGGTCCCAGCGGTGCCGACGCTGCGCTGCGGGGGTGCGCTGGAAACCGAACTGCAGGTTGGCCTGCACGTTCAGGTGGGCAAACAGGCTGGCTTCCTGAAACACATAGCCCAGTGCGCGCTGGTGCACCGGGCGAAACACGCCGCGCGTGCTGTCCTGCCAGACTTCGCCATCCACGCAGACGCGGCCAGTGGCTTCGCGCTCCAGCCCGGCGAGCACGCGCAGGCAGGTGGTCTTGCCCGAGCCCGAGGGGCCGAACAGCACGGTCACGCCCTGGGGCGGCAGCTGCAGATGGACGTCCAGCACAAAGCCCGTGCGTTGCAGTCGGGCCTGTACCTCCAGCGGCTGTGCGGTGTGAGCGGGGGTGTTCACTGGATGGCCTGCGCGCGCCGGGAGGTGCGCTGGTTGTAGAGGTTCAGTGCCATCAGCACGACGAACGCAAAGCCCAGCATGACGGCTGCCAGGCGGTGTGCATCGCCGTACTCCATGGCCTCCACGTGGTCGAATATCTGCACCGACACCACACGTGTCACGCCCGGAATATTGCCGCCCACCATCAGTACCACGCCAAACTCCCCCACCGTGTGGGCAAAGCTCATGATTGCGCCAGTAATGAGACCGGGTTTGCACAGGGGAAGCACCACGTTGAAAAACGTGTCGAGCGGCGACGCCCGCAGGCTGGCAGCGACCTCCAGCGGGCGGGTGCCCATGGCCTCCATGGCGTTGTGCACCGGCTGTACCATGAACGGCAGCGAGTAAAAAACCGATGCCACGACCAGACCGGGGAAAGTAAACACCAGCGGTTCCATTCCCCACGCCGCAGTCCACTGCCCCACCGGTCCATGGGGGCCCATGGCCACCAGCAGATAGAACCCCAGCACCGATGGCGGTAGCACGATTGGCAATGCGACCAGCGCGCTCACCGGGGTCTTCAGCCAGGACCGTGTGCGTGCCAGCCACCAGGCGATGGGCGTGCCCACGAGTGCGAGGATGGCGGTGGTGAGCGTGGCGACCTGGAGCGTGAGCCAGATGGCCTGCAGGTCGGATGCGGTCAGGAACATGGGCGCGTGCAGATCAGATGTCGTAGCCGTAAGAACGGATCAGATCTTGGATGTTGGGGCTCTTCAGCAGTGTGACGAGTGCCTGCGCGGCCTCGTTGCCCGCTGCGCGTTGCAGCACCACGGCGTCTTGCCGGATCGGGCTGTACAGCGCTTTGGGCACGATCCACATGGAGCCGCTTTTGAGCTTGCCGCCCGCGAGCACCTGCGACAGGGCGACAAAGCCCACCTCGGCGTTGCCTGTGTAGACGAAGCTGAATGCCTGCCCGATGCTCTCGCCCTGCACCAGCTTGGGTGCAAGCGAGGCGGTCAGACCCAGGCGGTCCATGGCTTCGACTGCGGCGGCGCCGTAGGGCGCGACCTTGGGCGAGGCGTAGGCCACTTTGCGCAGGCCCGCACTTTTGAGTACCTCGCCTTTGGCGTCCACTTTGCGGGCATCGGCCGACCACAGCACCAGTTTGCCGGTGGCGTAAGTGAAGCGGCTGCCGGGCAGGGCATGGCCTTCTTTTTCCAGTGCTTCGGGGGTTTTGGTGTCAGCGGCCAGCAGTACGTCAAACGGTGCGCCGTTTTTGATCTGTGCGTAGAGCTTTCCGGTGGCGCCCACAGTCACCTGTACCCGGTGGCCCGTGGTCTTTTCCAGCACGGCCGCGATGGCCTTGATGGGCTCAGCGAAGTTGGCCGCCACCGCCACCTGCACTTGTGCGGCAAAGCTGGGCAATGCCACCAGCAGGCTGATCAGCACGCCACCTCTTTGCAACAATCGTTTTGTCGTCGATACCATGGCGTCTAGCTTAATCGCAATGGCTGCAGCAGCACCACCAGCGCACCGGCGCCGCCCTGCGCGGGCTGCGCCTGGACAAAAGCCAGTACCTCGGACTTCTGGACCAGCCAGCGGTGTACCTTGTCCTTGAGCACCGGCGTCTTGCCGGGTGAGCCCAATCCTTTGCCCGTGACCACGCGCACGCAGCGTATGCCCTGTTTGTGCGCGTCGCGGATGAAGGTGGAAAGGGCCTCTCTGGCTTCTTCGGTGCGCAGCCCGTGCAGGTCCACCTGGCGCTGGATCGACCAGTTGCCACGGCGCAGCTTTTGTGTGACATCGGGGCCTACCCCCGGGCGGCGAAAACTCAGGCGCTCGTCGGTGTCAAGCAGACTGCTGACATCGACTTCGTCGCTGATGGCTTCCTGCAAGGCGGCGGCTTCGTCGGCCTGCTTCTGCTTTGGGATCGGGGCCGGCGGTGTGGGCAGCAGATGGGCGCGGCGCTTGTCGGGCAGCACGTTGACGGCGCCTACTGCCGCCTGAAACAGGTTGCGCTGCGCGGCCTGGCGCTTGGCCTCCAGCGCCCGCTGGGCAGCTTCGGCCGCTTCGCGCTGGGCCTGTGCCTCGATCTGCTTTTTGACCAGCTTGAGGTCGGCCAGGGACGTGACTTTCATACCAGCCCTTTCTCGGCCATGGACAGGGCCAGTCCGGGTGCCACGATGATGTGGTCGAGCACACGCACGTCCACCAGCGCCAGCGCCGCTTTGAGGGTCTGGGTCAGCGCTTCGTCGGCGCGGCTGGGCTGCACCGTGCCACTGGGGTGGTTGTGGGCCAGCACCACGGCCGCCGCCTGGTGGTGCAGAGCGCGAATCACGACCTCACGCGGGTAGACCGACGTTTGGGTCAGCGTGCCACGGAACAGCTCTTCCAGCGCCAGCAGCTTGTTCTGCGCGTCCAGAAACAGCACGGCAAACACCTCATGCCCACGCGAGGCCAGGTGCAGCTGCAGGTAGTGCTTCACCGCGCCGGGGTCGGCCAGTACGGTGCGCTCGGTCAGTTGCTGGGCCATGGCGCGGCGCGCGAGTTCGAGCACTGCCACGATTTCGGCGCGCTTGGCTGGCCCCAGGCCCTTGACGCGCTTGAGGTCATCTGCCGTGGCGTTGAGAAGGCCTGCTATGCCTCCAAACCCCGTCTGGCCCCCGTCCGTTGTTCCTGTAGTGCTATGGTTTTTGAGTTGCAGAAGCTCCTGTGCCATCTGCAGCACGCCCTTGCCCTGGATGCCGGTGCGCAGCAGCAGCGCCAACAACTCGGCGTCACTCAGCGCGCCAGCGCCGCGCGCGAGCAGCTTCTCGCGCGGTCGGGCGTCCGGGGGCAGGTCTTTGATGGGCATATATGCAGGAAAGTTGCGCCGCTGGCGGCTACTGTCAGCTATGGAGGTCAGTTTAAGCGAGTCCCCGTTTTCAGCTCCCAGAGGGGGGCATGCAATAAAAATCGTGTCACCTCAAAAGTTTACTATTATTTGTTGTTACAATTAATTGGTGTACACCGTCAGAGAAACCCCAGAATTCATCGAATGGTCGATCAAGGTCTGGAGTGGCGCAGAACGTATGGAATTCATTGACTGGATTGCCAACAACGCACTTGCGGGTGGCGTCATTCCAGGCGCTGGCAGCTTGCGCAAAGTGCGCTGGTCGCGTCAGGGCATCGGAAAACGGGGCGGTGCACGGGTGATCTATTTCAATCGGCTTGCAAGCGGGGAAGTTGTTTTGCTCCTGGTCTATGCCAAGGCCAAGTTTGACAACTTGCGTCCCGAATTTTTATTGAAGTTGAAGGAGCGTTTGGATGAAAAAAATTAAGCCTTCCGCAGACCCTGAAATGGCAGATTTCGAGGCGGCCCTTTTACGTTCTATGGACCAGGTCGCCCGAGGCGAAGGGCGTGTGACAACGCCTGCACAAATCGTCGCGCGTCGCGTCGGTCGCCCTGCGGGTACTGTCAAAGCGGCACCTAAAGTGTCCACCACAATCCGTTTGTCACCTGATGTGGTGCAAGCCTTCAGGGCTGCGGGTGATGGATGGCAGACACGCATTGATGCCGCACTGAAAGATTGGCTGCGCACACATTCTCCCGTCTGATTCAAGACCTGTTTACCGGAATCTTTATGACCTCAGTGCTTCCCCGCGTTCAGGCGGGTTCGTTTCTTACCCTGCATTACCGCCTGAGCGGCCCCGCGGGCGACATCATCAACACCTTCGATGGCAAGCCTGCCACGCTGAGTTTGGGTACGGGCGAACTCTCGCCGGCGGTGGAGCAATGCCTGATCGGCATGGAAGAGGGCGCGCGCAGCACGTTTGAGCTGCCTGCGGGCGCCGCCTTTGGTGAGCGCAACCCCGACATGCAGCAATGGCTGGCGCGCAAGGTGCTCAAGGACATGGGCGACCCGCTGGAAACCTACAGCGTGGGCGACGTGGTGCAGTTCCCCACCCCGGACGGCCAGGGCCAGTTTGCCGGCGTGGTGCTGCAGCTGCGTGGCGAAACCCCGGCAGAGCAGGCGGTGCTGTTCGACTTCAACCACCCGCTGGCGGGCCAGCCGGTGACCTTTGAAGTGCAGTTGATCGGGGTGCTATGAGCGTCATGCCCAGCGAAATCATTCTGGCGGAGCCACGGGGTTTTTGCGCCGGGGTGGACCGCGCCATCGAAATCGTGGACCGGGCACTGGCCAAGTTTGGCCGCCCCATCTATGTGCGCCATGAAATCGTGCACAACACTTATGTGGTCAACGACTTGAAGAATCGCGGTGCCATCTTCATCGAAGAGCTCGACGATGTGCCTGCGGGTGCAACTTTGGTGTTCTCGGCCCACGGCGTGAGCAAAGCCATCCAGCGGGAGGCAGAGCGGCGCGGTTTCCAGATTTTCGATGCCACCTGCCCGCTGGTAACCAAGGTGCACGTGGAAGTCGCCAAGCT
>CAUJJV010000233.1 GCA_963205375.1 Pseudomonadota bacterium | reverse complement strand
AGCGAATCCTTGCCGACCGGAATGCTGATGCCCAGGGCCGGGCACAGCTCCATGCCCACGGCCTTGACGGTGGCGTACAGCGCGGCGTCTTCACCCGGTTCGCCACAGGCGGCCATCCAGTTGGCCGACAGCTTGACGCGGGGCAACTCAATCGGCGCCGCCAGCAGGTTGGTAATGGCTTCGGCCACCGCCATGCGGCCCGACGCGGGCGCGTCCAGCGCGGCCAGCGGCGTGCGCTCGCCCATGGACATGGCTTCGCCGGCAAAGCCCTTGTAGTCGGCCAGTGTCACGGCGCAATCGGCCACAGGCACCTGCCAGGGGCCGACCATCTGGTCGCGGTGCGTCAGGCCACCGACGGTGCGGTCGCCAATGGTAATCAAAAAGCGCTTGGAGGCCACGGTGGGGTGTGCCAGCACGTCGATGACGGCCTTTTGCAAGTCCACGCCGGTCAGGTCCAAGGGTTTGAACTGGCGCGCCACGGTCTTGACGTCGCGGTGCATCTTGGGCGGCTTGCCCAAGAGGACGTTCATGGGCATGTCTACAGGCGACTCTTTGCCCTCATCTACCAGTTGCAACTGGCGTTCTTCGGTGGCCACGCCAATCACGGCAAACGGGCAGCGCTCACGCTCGCACAGGGCCTGGAACTGCTCCAGCGACTCGGGGGCGATGGCCAGCACATAGCGTTCCTGGCTCTCGTTGCACCAGATTTCCTTGGGCGCCATGCCGGACTCTTCCAGCTTGACCGCGCGCAAGTCGAAGCGCGCGCCGCGGCCGGCGTCGTTGGTCAGTTCGGGGAAGGCGTTGGAGAGACCACCGGCACCCACGTCGTGGATCGCCAGAATGGGATTTTTGTCACCCTGCACCCAGCACTGGTTGATCACTTCCTGCGCCCGGCGCTCAATTTCCGGGTTGCCGCGCTGCACCGAGTCAAAGTCCAGATGCGCCGCATTCGCGCCCGTGGCCATGGAACTGGCCGCGCTGCCGCCCATGCCGATGCGCATGCCGGGGCCACCCAGCTGGATCAGCAGGCTGCCCGCGGGAAATTCGATCTTGTGGGTCTGGCCCGCGTCGATGATGCCCAGGCCGCCCGCAATCATGATGGGCTTGTGGTAGCCGCGCTGGACGGTGTCCACATCGCTGGCGACGGTCTGTTCGTATTCGCGAAAGTAGCCCAGCAGGTTGGGACGGCCGAACTCGTTGTTGAACGCGGCGCCGCCCAGCGGGCCTTCCACCATGATCTGCAACGGGCTGGCGATGTGCTCGGGCTTGCCCATGGTGCTGCCCCACAACTTGGACACGGTAAAGCCGGTCAGACCGGCCTTGGGCTTGGAGCCACGGCCGGTGGCGCCCTCGTCCCGGATCTCGCCGCCCGCGCCGGTGGAGGCACCGGGAAACGGAGAGATCGCTGTGGGGTGGTTGTGGGTCTCCACCTTCATCAGGATATGGTTGGTTTCGCTATGCTTTTCATAGCTTGCTGCGCTTATTCCACGGAGGCTAGAGCCAGAATTGACTGCTGATTTGGCTACAAACCGCTCTACCTGCACACCTTCCATGACCGAGGCATTGTCAGAATACGCCACCAGCATGTGCTGGGGGTGGAGCTGGTGCGTGTTGCGGATCATGCCGAACATGCTCTTGTCCTGCGCCACGCCGTCGATGGTGAACTGGGCGTTGAAGATCTTGTGGCGGCAGTGTTCGCTGTTGGCCTGCGCAAACATCATCAGTTCCACGTCGGTGGGGTTGCGGCCCAGCGTGGTGAAGGCGGTCACCAGATAGTCGATCTCGTCAGCGGCCAGCGCCAGGCCCCAGTCCTTGTTGGCCGCTTCCAGTGCGACCTTGCCGCCACCGAGCACATCCACATGGTCCATGGGCGCAGCCTGCAGGGCGCTGAACAGGCCCAAGGCCTGGGCACGCTCCAGCATGGCGCTCTCGGTCATGCGGTCGTGCAACAGGGCTGCGACCCGCTCAAGCTGTTCGGCAGTGAGCGCGGTCTTGCTGAGCAGGCCGTTTTTCAGCGTCAGGCGGTATTCCACCAGGCGCTCGATGCGGTGCACGGCAAGGCCGCAGTTGTGGGCAATATCGGTGGCTTTGGATGCCCAGGGCGACACCGTGCCCAGACGGGGCGACACCACAATCAGCGGGCCGTCGGTGGGACCGGTGTACGGGTCACCGTAGGTCAGCAGGGCTGCCAGTTGGGCGCTCAGCGCGGCATCGGGGGCGCTGTCGCCAGCCACCAGATGCACGAAGCGCGCAGAGATGCCTGCAATTTTTTCATGAACACCCTGCAGTGCGGGCAGGAGTTGTTGAACGCGGAAGCTGCTCAGGGCATTGCTGCCCTCGAATTGGGTGATATGCAGAGTCACTGGGGCGGCCTGGAAAAATGGGCTGTTTCCATTCGGAAAAGAAATGGAAATCGAGGGGTAAAAATCAAGCCGCCAATTTTACCCGCCCCGCTATTCGTACATGCCAGCGCGGTGCAATTCAGGGTGGCATGGGGTTGCGTAGTGGCGGACAGCAGTTCTTTTGGGCGGGGCAGGCGGCTATAGTCGTCGCCTCAGTCACCACGTTGATCAGCGCAGGCCGTCAGGTGGCGTGGAAAAAAAGACGCTACCGAAACGCAAGGTCGATCATCTTGAGCATTAATTTGGAATTCCCCCATGGAAATTAAAGTCAACTTTCTCGACAAACTTCGTCTTGAAGCCAAGTTTGACGACTTCACGGTGGTGGCCGACCAGCCTATTCGTTACAAGGGCGATGGCTCGGCGCCGGGGCCGTTTGATTACTTTCTGGCCTCATCGGCCTTGTGTGCGGCTTATTTTGTGAAGCTGTACTGCGATACGCGCCATATTCCGACCGACAACATCCGCCTGTCGCAAAACAATATGGTGGATCCGGAAAACCGCTACCAGCAGATATTCAAGATCCAGGTCGAATTGCCAGCGGAACTCTCCGACAAAGACCGCCAGGGCATTTTGCGATCCATCGAGCGTTGCACGGTGAAAAAAGTGGTGCAAGCCGGGCCCGAATTTGTAATTGAGGAAGTAGAAAATCTGGATGCCGATGCCCAGGCCTTGCTGACCTTAAAGCCGGCTTCTGACTCCAGCACCTACATTGCGGGCAAGGATCTGCCACTGGAGCAAACCATCGCCAATATGACCGGCGTTCTGGCGGCCTTGGGCATCAAGATTGAAATCGCTTCGTGGCGCAATCTGGTTCCCCATGTGTGGTCGCTGCATATCCGCGATGCCCACTCGCCGATGTGTTTCACCAATGGCAAGGGGTCGACCAAGGAAAGCGCGTTGGCCTCAAGCTTGGGCGAATATATCGAACGCCTCAATAACAACCATTTCTACGCCGGCTCGTTCTGGGGCGAAGACATCGCCAACGCGGCGTTTGTCCATTACCCGAACGAGCGCTGGTTCAAGCCGGGCAAAAAAGATGCGTTGCCGGCTGGAATTCTGGATGCGTACTGCCTGCCCATTTACAACCCCGATGGCGAGTTGCGTGGCTCGCACCTGATAGACACCAACTCCGGCAATGCGCAGCGCGGTATCTGTTCGCTCCCCTTTGTGCGGCAGTCGGACGGTGAAGTGGTGTATTTCCCGTCCAACCTGGTCGAAAACCTGTTTGTGAGCAATGGCATGAGTGCCGGCAATACGCTGGCCGAGGCGCAAGTGCAATGCCTGTCCGAAATTTTCGAGCGGGCGGTCAAGCGCGAAATTCTGGAAGGTGAAATCGCCTTGCCGGATGTGCCGCACGACGTGCTGGCGAAATACCCTGGCATCCTGGCCGGCATTCAGGGCCTGGAAGAGCAAGGCTTTCCGGTGCTGGTGAAGGATGCATCGCTGGGCGGAACCTACCCGGTGATGTGCGTCACGCTGATGAACCCGCGCACAGGCGGTGTCTTTGCCTCGTTTGGCGCGCACCCCAGCTTCGAGGTGGCGCTGGAACGCAGCCTGACCGAATTGCTGCAGGGCCGCAGCTTTGAAGGTCTGAACGATCTGCCTCGGCCCACCTTTGCCAGCGAAGCCGTGACGGAGCCCAATAACTTTGTTGAACACTTCATCGATTCGAGTGGCATTGTGTCGTGGCGCTTTTTCAGCGCCAAAGCGGATTTCGATTTTGTGGAGTGGGATTTTTCCGGTCAGGGCCAGAATGACAAGATGAGTTCCAATGCACAGGAAGCCGCGACCTTGCTCGGCATTCTTGAAGGCATGGGCAAAGAGGTGTACACAGCGGTCCATGACCAGCTAGGCGCCATCGCTTGCCGCATTTTGGTTCCGGGCTATTCGGAAATCTATCCGGTAGACGATTTGATCTGGGACAACACCAACAAGGCCTTGTTTTTCCGCGCCGATATCCTGAACCTGCACGCCCTAGACGACGCCAGCCTGGAAGCGCTGCTGGAGCGTTTGGAGAATAACGAGCTGGATGATTACGGCGACATCGCCACCTTGATCGGCATTGAATGTGACGAGAACACGGCCTGGGGTCAGCTGACCGTTCTGGAGTTGAAGCTGCTGATTCATCTCGCCTTGCAGCAATTTGAGGCGGCGCACGAGCTGGTGGGCGCCTTCCTGCAGTACAACGACAACACGGTGGAGCGCGGATTGTTTTATCAGGCCTTGAGCGTGGTGCTGGAGGTAAAGCTGGATGACGACCTGGAACTGGACGATTACGTGGTCAATTTCCGCCGGATGTTCGGCAACCTCCGGATGGACGCGGTGTTGGGGACCGTGGACGGCAGCGTGCGCTTCTTCGGGTTGACGCCCACGAGCATGAAACTGGAGGGGCTTGAGCGGCACCAGCGCCTGATCGACAGCTACAAAAAGCTGCATACGGCGCGGGCCCATGCGGCCGCTGCGTCCAGCTAGGGTCCGTCGCTGCTGAACTGTGGCGATCCTCCCAACTGCACGCATGCACTGGGAGCCGAAGAAACGAGCGGTCTTAGCTATACATTGCATAGCAATAAACCCATATTTTGCGGGGGCTAAAGCCCGTTTCTTCCCTAAAAATTCGCCAGAGGAAAAAACCCCCATCACGCCATCTGGAACAGCTCCTGCGGCATCTGCATGACGGCGCTGGTGGGTGCCAGCGCCGCACTGTAGTGGCCATCGGCGCGGGGCAACAGGCGCGCAAAGTAGAACTCGGCGGTCTGGATCTTGGCGGTGTAGAAATCTTTCGATTCCTTGCCCTTGCCTTCACTGTTAGCCAACAGCTCGGTCGCCTTGGACGCCTGCAACGCCCAGAAGTAGGCCATCATCACAAAGCCGGAGTACATCAGGTAGTCCACGCTGGAGGAGCCCACCTGCTCGCGGTCCTTGGAGGCGCGCAGCATGATCAGCGTGGTCAACACGTTCCACTGCGCGGTGCGGCGCGCCAGGGTGCGCATCATCTGGCCCATGGGCGTGCGTTGCAGTGCATAGGGCTTGGCCATGCGCAGAATGGTGCCGCTGAAATCGCGCACACACTTGCCCTTGGTGTTGAGCAGCACCTTGCGGCCCAGCAGGTCCAGCGCCTGGATGCCGGTGGTGCCTTCGTACAGTGTGGAGATGCGGGCATCGCGCGCGATCTGCTCCATGCCGTGTTCGCCGATGTAGCCATGGCCGCCAAACACCTGGATGCCCAGGTTGGCCGCTTCCAGACCCATTTCGGTCAGAAAACCCTTGAGGATGGGGGTGTAGAACCCCAGTTCGTCGTCGTACTTCTTGTACTTGGCCTGGTCGCCTTCCTGCACCGCGTTGAACATCTTGTCTGCGATCTGGGCTGCGCCATAGACCATTGCCCGGCCGCCCTCAGCAATAGCTTTTTGCGTCAGCAGCATGCGGCGCACATCGGGGTGCCAGATCAGCGCATCAGCCACTTGCTCGGGCTCTTTCTTGCCTGAGAGTGCGCGCATGGAACGGCGCTCCTGCGCATACGGCAACGCGCCCTGGAACGACAGCTCGGCATGGGCCACGCCCTGGATGGCGGTGCCAATGCGGGCCGTGTTCATGAAGGTGAACATGGCTTCCAGGCCCTTGTTGGGCTCGCCAATCAGCGTGCCAATGGCGCCGTCAAAGTTGAGCACGGCCGTCGCATTGGCGGCGATGCCCATCTTGTGCTCCAGCGAGCCGGTGTTGACGCCATTGCGCGCGCCCACGGTACCATCTGTACCCACCGCGAACTTCGGGACAACAAACAGCGAAATGCCGCGCGTGCCATCCGGTGCGCCAGGTAGGCGGGCCAGCACGATATGGATGATGTTTTCCGCCAGGTCGTGGTCACCGGACGAGATGAAAATCTTGGTCCCGGTCAGTGCGTAGCTGCCATCGGCCTGTGGCTCGGCGCGGGTCTTGACCTGGGCCAGGTCGGTGCCGCACTGGGGTTCGGTCAGGCACATGGTGCCGGTCCACTCACCCGCCACCAGCCGCGGCAGGTACACCGTCTTGATGGCCTCGGTTCCGTATTGCAGCAGCGTGTTGATGCAGCCGATGCTCAGGCCGGGGTACATGTTGAACGACCAGTTGGCCGCGCCCATCATTTCCGACTTGAACAGGTTCAGCGACATGGGCATGCCCTGGCCGCCATATTCCACGGGGAAGGACAGACCCTGCCAGCCACCAGCCACAAACTGGGCATAGGCTTCCTTGAAGCCCTTGGGCGTGGTCACCACGCCGTCGTTCAAATGGCAGCCTTCCTTGTCGCCCGAAGCATTCAACGGTGCCAGCACTTCTTCGCACAGGGTTGCTGCGCCTTCCAGGATGGCGTCGACCATCTCGGGCGTGGCTTCCGCACCGTTGGACAGCGAGGCGTAGTGCGTGGGGTAGTCCAGCACTTCGTTGATCAAGAAGCGCATGTCGCGCAAAGGGGCCTTGTACTGCAGCATGGGAATTACCTTTCAATGATGGCGACCACACCCTGGCCACCAGCGGCGCAAATCGAAATCAGGCCACGGCCCGAGCCCTTTTGCGCCAGCATCTTGGCCAGCGTGGCCACAATGCGCCCGCCGGTGGCGGCAAAGGGGTGACCCGCTGCCAGCGAACTACCATTGACGTTGAGCTTTTTCATGTCGATCTTGCCCAGCGGTTTGGCCAGGCCCAGCTTGTCTTTGCAGAACTCCTTGTCCTGCCAGGCGTCCAGCGTGCACAGCACCTGCGCTGCAAAGGCTTCATGGATTTCGTAGTAGTCAAAGTCCTGCAGCGTCAGGCCGGCGCGCGCCAGCATACGGGGCACGGCATAGGCCGGAGCCATCAATAAGCCCTCGCTGTTCTGGCCTTCCTTCTTGCCGAAGAAATCGACAGCCGCCACTTCGCTGAACGTCAGGTAAGCCAGCACCGGCAGATTGCGCGCCGCAGCCCACTCCTCGCTGGCCAGCAACACGGCGGATGCACCGTCGGTCAGCGGCGTGGAGTTGCCCGCGGTCAGCGTGCCCTGGTTGGGCGCGACCTTCTTGTCAAACACGGGTTTGAGGCTGCGCAACTTCTCGATGCTCAGGTCGGCGCGCAGGTTGTTGTCTTTGGTGACGCCCTGGAAAGGGGTCATCAGGTCATTGAAAAAGCCGTTGTCATAGGCCTTGGCCAGGTTCTGGTGGCTCTTGAGCGCCAGTTCGTCCTGCGCTTCGCGGGTCACGCCCCATTCCTGCGCCATCAGCTCGGCGTGTTCACCCATGGAGAAACCGGTGCGCGGTTCGCCGTTGCGCGGCAGCGCGGGTTGCACCAGCATCGCGGGGCGCAGGCGCGACAGTGCGGTCAGGCGTTGCGCCGTGGTCTTGGCGCGCGAGGCGTCCAGCAAAATCTTGCGCATTTTTTCGTTCAGGGCAATCGGCGCGTCGGACGTGGTGTCCACGCCGCCGGCAATGCCGCAGTCAATGTGCCCCAGCGCAATCTTGTTGGCCACCAGCAT
>CAUJJV010000232.1 GCA_963205375.1 Pseudomonadota bacterium | reverse complement strand
CAATGCGACTTTTCACCCCGTGGACTTCACCATCCTGAACCAGCGTGTCTCCGGGCCACGCCTGGGCTATGCCTTCAGCGCGCATGGATTGACGGGCAACTTGGGCTGGGCGGTGGCGCCGGTGTTTTTTGCGTCCATCAGTGCAGGCTTTGGCTGGCGCACCGCCTATCTGGCCGCCGCCGTGTTGTATGCGGCCATATTGACGCTGCTGGTGGTACAGCGCGACAAGCTCAGTACCCAGGTGGTGGTGCATGAGCCGCATGTGCACAAGGAGCACGATCTGGCTTTCATGAAACTGCCGGTGGTGTGGTGGTGCTTTGGCTTCTTTCTGCTGTCCACCATGACGCTGGCGGTGGTGCAGAGCTTCTCGGTGTCCATTCTCAAGGCCATGCATGGCATCAGCTTTGAGGCAGCCACCTTCACGCTGACGGCCTACATGCTGTGCGGTGCGGTGGGTATGTTCATTGGCGGTTTCATTGCGGCACGCGTGGCCAACAGTGACCGCGTGGTGGCGATGGCCATGGCTGCCGGTGCAGCACTGCTGGCGCTGTGCGGCACCGGGCTGCTGGGGGCGACCGCGACCATGGTGGTGCTGGCGATTACTGGTTTTGCGGTGGGCATTGGCGGTCCGTCGCGCGACATGATGATCAAGAAGGCCACGCCCAAGGGTGCCACCGGCCGTGTCTATGGCTTGGTGTATTCCGGGCTGGATGTGGGCTTTGCGATTTCGCCAGTGGTGTTTGGCGTGTTCATGGACCGCGGCTGGTACGGTGCCACGCTGCTGGGGGCGGCACTGGTGCTGCTGCTCAGCGTGGTGGCGGCACTGGGTGTGGGGCAGCGTACGCAGCGTTAGTTCAGCGCTAGTTTGACTTGCCCAGTTGCCCCAGTGGCATCTCGGTGCTGGACTTGATGCAGTTGAGCACGATGTTGGAACGGATGTTGCCCACGCCCTGAATGCGCGTGAGGCGGCGCAGCACGTTTTCTGACAGTGCATTCAGATCCGCGGCCACGATCTGCAGGATGTAGTCGGACTCACCGGCGACCGAGTAGCACTCCAGCACCTCCGGAAACGTGCCAATCTCCCGCTCAAACGCCAGGCCCTCGTCGCCGCTGTGGCGGGTCAGGGTGACGTAGGTGATGGCACGCACGCCCAGGCCAATGGACGCAGGGTTGAGCAGGGCGACATAGCGGCGGATGATGCCGGCCCCTTGCAAGCGTGCCACCCGACGACTCACTTGGGAAGCAGAGAGGTGCACGGTTTCGCCCAGTTGCTGGTGGGTGGCGTAGGCATCGCGCTGCAGTGCAGCAAGCAGGCTGATATCAAAGGCATCAAGCGCCAAATCGTCTGATTTGTCTTGTTTCATGCATGAATTGTGCGTTGGATGGGCTTGATCGGTCAAACATTGCATGCACATTGCGTGCACTCTTGACCACAATCAACCATTCAAAACACAACGCTGAGGAGCACTGCAATGGCTGATCTGTTCGAGAACCCGATGGGACTGATGGGCTTTGAGTTTGTGGAATTCGCATCGCCCGTGCCCGGCGTGCTGGAGCCGCTGTTCGAGAAAATGGGTTTCACGCTGGTGGCACGCCACCGCTCCAAGGACGTGGACTTGTACCGGCAGGGCGATATCAATTTCATTGTCAACCGCGAGCCCAAAAGCAACGCGGCCTACTTTGCTGCCGAGCACGGTGCATCGGCCTGCAGCATGGCGTTTCGCGTGAAAGATTCGCACAAGGCCTACGCCCGCGCGCTGGAGCAGGGCGCGCAGCCCATCGAGATTCCTACCGGCCCGATGGAGTTGCGCCTGCCTGCCATCCGCGGCATTGGCGGTGCTCCGCTGTACCTGATTGACCGCTTTGAAGACGGCAAGAGCATTTACGACATTGATTTTGAGTTCCTGCCCGGCGTGGAGCGCCACCCCAAGGGCCACGGTTTTCGCATGATCGACCACCTGACGCACAACGTGTACAAGGGACGCATGGCGTTCTGGGGTGCGTTCTACGAGCGCATCTTCAACTTCCGCGAGATCCGCTACTTCGATATCAAGGGCGAATACACCGGCCTGACCAGCCGTGCCATGACGGCACCCGATGGTCTGATCCGCATACCGCTCAACGAAGAGTCGGGCAAGACCGGCGGGCAGATTGAAGAGTTCCTGATGCAGTTCAACGGCGAGGGCATCCAGCACATCGCGCTGCTGACCGACGACCTGCTGGCCAGTGTGGATGCATTGCAAATGGCGGGCATTCCGCTCATGACCGCGCCCAACGATGTGTACTACGAAATGCTGCAAGAACGCATGCCCGGCCATGGAGAACCCACGCCTGAACTGCAGGCGCGGGGCATTCTGCTGGACGGCTCTACGACCAATGGCGAGAAGCGGCTGCTGCTGCAGATCTTCTCGGAGACGCTGCTGGGCCCGGTGTTCTTTGAATTCATCCAGCGCAAGGCCGATGAAGGCTTTGGTGAGGGCAACTTCAAGGCGCTGTTTGAGTCGATGGAACGCGACCAGCTGCGCCGTGGTGTGATTACCACGGCCTGAGCCAGAGACAGACCATGAAGCATGGTTTGGCAGCAGGTCCGGTCCAGCCACCCGAACGCGCTGACTGGACGGTGGAGCAGGGCTGGAAGGAGTACACACCGGCCCAGCATGCAGTGTGGAAAACGCTGTACGAGCGCCAGACCCGGCTGCTGCCCGGCCTGGCCTGCGATGCATTCATTGAGGGCATGCGCAGGCTACCGATGGCGGCAGACCGTATCCCCGACTTTGAAGCGCTGTCCGAGACTCTGATGAAGGCGACTGGCTGGCAGGTGGTCGCTGTTCCAGGACTGGTGCCCGATGACGTGTTCTTTGAGCACCTGGCCAACCGGCGTTTTCCGGCGGGCAACTTCATCCGCGGTGCGCACGAACTGGATTACCTGGAAGAGCCCGATGTGTTCCACGATGTGTTCGGCCATGTGCCGATGCTGATGCACCCGGTGATGGCGGACTTCATCCAGGCCTACGGGCAGGGTGGCTTGCGGGCCCAGAAGCGGGGCAAGCTGGCCGAGCTGGCGCGGGTGTACTGGTACACGGTGGAGTTTGGGCTGGTGCGCCAGGGCGGTGGCACGCGCATCTATGGCGCGGGTATTGCCTCGTCATTTTCAGAGAGCACGTTCGCGGTGCAGAGTGCCTCACCCAACCGCATCGGGTTTGAACTGGAGCGCGTGATGCGCACCCACTACCGCATTGACGATTTTCAGGAAAGCTACTTTGTGCTCGACAGTCTGGATGACCTGCTGGAGCTGGCGCACATTGACTTTGAGCCCTACTACACGGCGCTGGATAGCGGCCCCACTTTCACTCCGGGGCAGGTGCTGGCGCAGGATCAGGTGCTGCACGCAGGCACGGGCGAATACCACGCGAACTAGCCACCGGATTTAGTCGGCACAATGGTGTGTATGAGTAACACCACTTCTCCCTCATTAGCTCCCACTCTGGCCGGCCACCTGCTGGTGCAATGCCTTGTCGAGCAGGGCGCAACCCACGCGTTTGGCGTACCCGGCGAAAGCTATCTGGCGGTGCTGGATGGCTTCCATCTGTACCGCGACCAGATCCAGTTTGTGATCAACCGCCAGGAGGGCGGTGCCGCCTTCATGGCCGAAGCGCATGGCAAATTGACTGGCAGGCCGGGTGTGTGCTTTGTGACCCGGGGGCCGGGTGCCACCAACGCGTCGATTGGCGTACACACCGCGTTTCAGGATTCCACACCGATGGTGTTGTTTGTCGGCGATGTTGCCAGCGACCAGCGCGACCGCGAAGCATTTCAGGAGATGGACTACCGCGTGATGTTTGGCCCCAGCGCACTGGGCATGGCCAAGCGGGTGGAGCGCATCGATGATGCTGCGCGCATTCCGGAGTACGTCGCCCGCGCCTTTGCCACCGCGATGAATGGCCGGCCCGGTCCGGTGGTACTGGTGTTGCCGGAGGACATGCTCACGCAAACTCTGGTGGCGGACAAGGCCACAGGCCAACTGCCCCAGCCGCTGCCGCGCGTGGAGCCGGTGGAGGCCTGGAGTGACCCCGGCTCCTTGCGCAGACTGCGTGAGTTGCTATTGAAAGCAGAGCGACCCTTTGTCATTGCCGGTGGCGGTGGCTGGACCCCGCAGGCTGCGCAGGCGCTGCAGCGCTTTGCCGAGAACTGGCGGTTGCCGGTGGGCAACGCGTTCCGGTTTCAGGACACCTTTGACAACCACCACCCGCTGTACGCGGGCGATGTGGGCATTGGCATCAATCCGTTGCTGGCGAAGCGCATCAAGGAGAGCGACCTGATCATCGCCATCGGGCCACGGCTGGGCGAGATGACCACCGGCGGCTACACGCTGTTGCAAGCACCAAAAGCAGCGCAGACGCTGGTGCACATCCACGCCAGTGCGGAGGAGCTGAACCGGGTGTACCAGGCGGATCTGGCCATCCACGCCAGCATGCGCGCCGCTGCCCGTTCACTGGAAGTGCTGACTGCACCGGTGAGCGTACCCTGGGAAACGTGGACCCAAGGCTGCAATGCCGACTACCTGGCCAATTTGCAACCGTCCGTCATCCAGGACTTGCCAGCGGACACGCCGGCGGGACTGGTCAATATGCCGCAGGTGATTGCCACACTGCAAAAACATCTGCCAGCAGACGCGGTGTTGACCAATGGCGCAGGCAACTTCGCCAGCTGGCTGCACCGTTTCTACCGCTACACCGGCCTGGCTGCGGGCCACAAGACGCAACTGGCACCCACCAATGGTGCCATGGGCTATGGCGTACCCGCGGGTATCGCTGCGGCCATCACCACCAACAGGGTTGCCTTCACCATCGCGGGCGATGGCGACTTTCTGATGAACGGGCAGGAGCTGGCCACGGCGGTACAGCACGGTGCCAAGACCATCATCCTGGTGCTCAACAACGGCATGTACGGCACCATCCGCATGCACCAGGAGCGCGAGTACCCGCAGCATGTGGCGGGCACTAAGCTAAAGAACCCCGACTTTGTGGCGCTGGCCCAGGCCTATGGCTATGCGGCTGTGCGCATCCAGCGCAGCGATGCGTTTGAAGCCGAGCTGCTGGCAGCGCTGGCACGGCCGGAGGGCACGCTGATCGAGGTGGTGCTGGAGCCCGAACTCATCAGTACCCGCGGCACGCTGTCGGCGATTACACGGACTGCGCTGGCGCGCTAGGTTTTACCAGTGGATTTGCTATGAAAAAGAGAGCTGGTCACGCATATTGGACGGGGGCTAAGGCCCTGTTTTGTGCATGGATGCTGCTGTGCGCGCCAGTGCAGGCACGGGCGCAGGTTCACAGGGCCGATGCGTCCGGATCCGCCACCATCACCGCGCCCGGAAGCTATGCCTACTCCATGGTTTTCGGTGGGCACAAGAGGCTGTACCGTGTGCATGTGCCGGCGAGCTATGTGCCCGGCAAACCGGTGCCGCTGGTGTTTGCCTTGCACGGCGGTGGCGGCAACATGGACTACCAGGCCAACGATGCCTACTACGGGCAGATTGCGCAGGCAGAGAAGGACGGCTATGTGGTGGTGTTCCCCAATGGGTTCAGTCGCTTGCCTGGCGGCAAGCTGGCCACCTGGAATGCGGGCAACTGCTGCGGTGCTGCACGGGACAAGGGCATTGACGATGTGGGCTTTGTGCGCGAGATCGTGCGGCGCCTCAAGACCACACTGAGCGTGGATGCCCGCCGCATCTACGCCAACGGCATGTCCAACGGCGGCATGATGGCCTACCGCCTGGCCTGCGATGCGCCCGATGTATTCCGGGCCGTGGCTTCGGTGGCGGGTACGGACAACACGGCATCGTGTGGTCCTGCCAAAGCGGTGTCGGTGCTGCACATCCATGCGCGGGATGACGAGATGGTTCTGTTCAATGGCGGGGCAGGGCGCGACCGCTCTGCGGTGACCGACTTTGTGGCAGTGCCCGACTCGGTGGCCAAGTGGGTGCGGCTGAACGGCTGCAGCGTTTCACCGAAGCGGGTGCTGGAGACCAGTGGCGCCTATTGCGACAGCTACAGCCCCTGCCGGGACGGTGCAGAAGTGAAGTTGTGCGTGACGGAAACCGGGGGCCATTCCTGGCCGGGTGGTGCCAAGGTGCGCGGTGGCACGGCGGGGTCTTCAGCCCTGTCGGCGACGGGAGAAATAGCCGCTTTTTTTGGCAGCCATTGAAGCTGGATGTTGGTTGGGGATTCGCTCTGGAAGCTGCAGAAAAAAAGGGCCGGTAATTACCGGCCCTTCCTGTTTCAGCAGACGCTGATTACTTGATATCCACACCGTAGAAAGTGTGGCGCCCAAACGGGCTCAGTTTGAAGTCGATGACTTCCTTGCGCACGGGCTTCAACTGCACCGCGTGGGCAATGGTAAACCAGGGAGCCTGCTCCTTGAAGATGACCTGGGCTTTTTCGTACAGCTTGGTGCGCTCAGCCGGATTGGTCACGGTCTTGGCTTTGACGACCAGATCGTCGAAAGGCTTGTGGCAGAACTTCGCTACGTTGGAGCCACCGCCCTTGGCAGAGTCGCAGCCCAGCAGGGTGTGCAGGAAGTTGTCTGGGTCACCGTTGTCACCGGTCCAGCCCAGCATGCCCATCTGGTGTTCACCTGCCTGCATGCGCTTGCGGTACTCGCCCCATTCAAAGCTCTTGATTTCGGCCTTGACGCCGACCTTGGCCAGGTCAGCCTGCATCAACTCGGCAATGCGCTTGGCATTGGGGTTGTAAGGCCGCTGCACGGGCATGGCCCACAGGTCCGTGGTGAAGCCGTTAGGGTAGCCGGCTGCTGCCAGCAGCTTTTTGGCTTCTGTGGGGTTGAAGGCGTCATCCTTGATGGCCTTGTTGTACGACCACTGTCCTGGAGGGATGGGGTTGGTGGCAGGCACGCCCGTGCTCAGATACACCGCCGAGACGATGGCTTTCTTGTCGATGGCCATGTTCATGGCTTTGCGCACGCGCACATCGTCAAAAGGTTTCTTGGTGGTGTTGTAGGCCAGGTAGCCAATGTTCAGACCAGGTTGTTCCAGTACGGTGACGTTGGCGTCCTTGCGCATGGCGTCCAGATCAGCCGGGTTGGGGTAGGGCATGACATGGCACTCACCCTTTTGCAGCTTGGCCCAGCGCACGGAAGCGTCGGGAGTGATGGAGAAGATCAGGTCGTCAATCTTGGCTTTGCCTTCCCAGTACTGGGGAAAGGCCTTGTAACGGATGATGGCGTCCTTCTGGTATTGCACCAGCTGGAATGGGCCCGTGCCCAGGGGGTCCTGGTCGATTTTTTCCGGTGTGCCAGCTTTCAGCATGGCAATGGCGTATTCCTTGGACTGAATGCCTGCGAACTGCATTGCCAGATTCGCCAGGAAGGGGGCCTCGGGCTTGTTCAAGGTGACTTTGACGGTGTACTCATCGATTTTTTCTACCGATTTAAGCAGCTTGGGCATGCCCATGTCGCCGAAGTAAGCATGGTTGGAACTGGTGACCTTGTAATACGGGTCGTTCTCTTTCCACTGGCGCTCGAACATGAACAGCACGTCATCGGCATTGAAGTCGCGTGACGGCTTGAAGTTTTTGTTGGAGTGCCATTTCACACCCTTGCGCAGGGAAAAGGTGTACTCGGTTCCATCTTTGGAGATGGTCCATTTGGTGGCCAGGTTGGGGATCACCGTGGTGCCGCCGCGCTCAAAGTCCACCAGGTTGTCATAAATCTGTTCGTTGGCATCAAACGAGGTGCCTGTGGTGTTGATACCAGGATAGAAATTCTCGGGGCTGCCTTCGGAGCAGTACACCAAGGTTTTGGCCGAGGCCGAGGCCATGGCCAGAACGGCGGGCAGGGCCACTGCGCACAACAGAGCAGATTTGCTCAAGCGCATGCGGGCGGTAGAACGGGTCATTGATTAGCTCCTTCAAAAAAAAGTCATGTTACGCCAACTAACAGGCACAACCTACTGGGGTTGTTACCGGGTTGCGATGCGTTCTGCTTCAAAGCACGCGACCGAGCGCCCCATCAGTTCCTGCAGTGGGGGGCGCTCTGCCTGGCACCGTTCAGTCACATGCGGACAGCGGGTCGAAAACACGCATCCCTTCGGTGGATTCAGTGGCGACGGCAACTCTCCCTTGAGCACCATGCGGTGCCTTGCCGGACCACTGCCCGCCAGGCCCGGCGTGGACGCCAGCAAGGCCTGGGTGTAGGGATGCAGAGGGTTGCTGAAAATGGTTTCTTTCTCACCCTGCTCGACGGCATGGCCCAGGTACATCACCAGCACGTCATGGGCAATGTGCCGCACCACCCCCAGATCGTGCGAAATGAACAGGTAGGCCAATCCCAAGTCACGCTGCAGGTCGGCCAGCAGGTTCAGCACCTGGGCCTGAATGGAGACATCGAGCGCGGAAACCGGCTCATCGGCCACCACCAGTGCAGGGTTGAGCATGAGCGCGCGCGCAATCGCAATACGCTGGCGCTGCCCGCCCGAAAACATGTGTGGATAGCGGTCATAGTGCTCTGGCCGCAGCCCGACCAAAGCCAGCATGGCACGGGCTTTTTCCGCGCGTTGCGTTGCGTTGAGCCGGGTGTTGATTTCCAGCGGCGCCTCCAGAATCTGGCCGATACGTTTCCGCGGATTCAACGAGCCGTAGGGGTTCTGGAAGACCAGTTGCACTTTTTGTCGAAGCAACTGTTTGTCGTGGTCGGAGGCGGCCACCACGTCGACGCCGTCCACGGTCAACGCGCCAGCCGATGGCATTTCGATGAGCGAGACCATGCGGGCCAGTGTGGACTTGCCGCAACCCGATTCGCCCACGATGGCCAGTGTCTGACCGGCCCGTACCGAGAACGACACACCACCTACGGCCTGCAACTGGTCTGCCTTGCGCAGAAAACCATTGCTGATGGGGTAGACCTTGCGCAGGTCGCGCGCCTGCACCACGGTGGTGTTGGTGTTCGGAGTGGAAGTGGTTTGTACTGTCATACCTTGACCTCATGGACCTGGTCGTGTGTTGCGCTTCCCAGCGGGAAATGGCAACGCACGGCGCCATCGGTTGTTGCCTGCAACGCAGGTCGCTGTGCGCACTCTATGGTTTTTGCATGGCTGCAACGTGGTCCGAACAGGCAGCCACTGGGTCGGTCATACAGGCCCGGGACCATGCCTGGGATAGTCGTCAGGCGTTGGCTGCCTTGGCTGCGTTCTGGCATGGAGGCCATTAACGCTTCGGTGTAGGGGTGCTGGGGGCTGTGAAACAGCGCCTGGGCATCCCGCTGTTCCATCAACTGTCCGGCATACATGACGGCCACACGTTGCGCCATTTCGCTGACCACACCCATGTTGTGGGTGATGAGCACCAGCGCCATGCCGCGGTCTTTTTGCAGGCTGCGCAGCAGGTCCAGAATCTGTGCCTGGATGGTGACATCCAGCGCGGTGGTCGGTTCATCGGCGATCAGCAGTTTGGGATTGCAGGCAATGGCCATGGCAATCATCACGCGCTGGCTCATGCCGCCCGATAGCTGATGCGGGTACACCGACAGGCGGCTTTCTGGCGCGGGAATGCCCACCTGCTCAAGCAGCTCGATGCTGCGCCGGCGCGCCGCAGCCTTGTCCATGCCCATGTGCAGCCGCAAGGTCTCTGCCAGCTGGAAGCCCACGGTAAAGCACGGGTTCAGACTGGTGGTGGGATCCTGAAAAATCATGGACAGGTCTTTGCCGATGAGCTTGCGCCGCGCATGGTCCGACAGGGCCAGCAGATCGTGGCCATCAAAGCGCAGCACATCGGCCTTGACGCGACCGGGAAAGGACACCAGACCCATCAGGGCCATCATGGTGACGCTTTTTCCGGAGCCGGATTCACCCACAATACCCAGCACTTCTCCAGCTTCGATGGACAGGCTCACACCATCGACGGCGTGCATGGTGGCGTTGTGCGATGGAAACTCCACCGACAGGTTTTCGATTTCAAGCAGTGCCATGGTGTTCTTATCGCTTGAGCTTGGGGTCCAGCGCGTCGCGCAAGCCGTCTCCCAGCAGGTTAAATGCCAATACAGTGATCAGGATGGCCAGGCCCGGGAAGGTCACGACCCACCAGGCGCGCAGCACAAATTCGCGCGCATCGGCCAGCATGGTTCCCCATTCCGGAGAGGGTGGCTGCGCACCCAGACCCAGAAAACCCAGCGCTGCCGCATCCAGAATGGCGGTGGAAATGCCCAGCGAGGCTTGCACGATCAGCGGCGCAGTGCAGTTGGGCAGCACTTCGCTGAACATCAGACGGATGTGGCCGGCACCACCCATGCGTGCCGCGGTCACGTAATCGCGCGATGTCTCGGAGATGACCGCTGCGCGGGTAATGCGCACATAGTGGGGCAGCACCACAATGGCTACCGCCAGCATGGCATTCATCATGCCGGGCCCGAGAATGGCCACAATCACAATGGCCAGCAAAAGGCTGGGCAGGGTCAGGATGATGTCCATCAGGCGCATGATGGTGATCTCGAAGACTCCACGGAAGTAGCCTGCCAGCAGGCCCAGCACGGTGCCCAGAATCACGGACAGAGCTACGACCGCAATGCCGATCAACAAGGACAGGCGGGCACCGTGGATGAGCCTGGAAAGTATGTCTCGTCCGATGGCGTCAGTGCCCAGCAGATGGGCAGACGAGCCGCCCGCCTGCCAGGCCGGTGGAACCAGGAAGACCGTGTTGTCGGTGAGGTCGGGTGCGTACGGCGCGATCACATCGGCAAAGGCCGCCATGAGCAATACCAGCGTCACGATCACGAGGCCAGCCAGCGCGCCCTTGTTGGCTTTGAAGGAGCGCCAGAAGTCAAAGAAGGGATGTACCGGTGCGGGCGCCGCCGCTGTTGGCAATGTGTTGGTCGTATTCATTTCTGGTGCCTGATACGTGGATTGATGATGCCGTAGGCCAGGTCCACCAGCAGGTTGACCGCCATGACCACAGCGCCCAGCAGCAGCATGCCGCCCTGCAGCACCGGGTAGTCCCGGCGGCTGATGGCTTCAATCAGCCATTTGCCTACGCCGGGCCAGGAAAAAATGGTTTCGGTCAGGATGGCACCGGTAAACAGCACACCGACTTGCAGGCCGATGACGGTGATCACCGGGATGAGCGCGTTGCGCAGCGCATGCACTGCAACCACACGAAAGCTCGACAGGCCCTTGGCGCGTGCAGTGCGGATGTAGTCCTCGCCCATGACTTCGAGCATGGCAGAGCGGGTCATGCGGGCAATGACCGCCAGCGGATTGGTTCCCAGCACGATGGTGGGCAGGATCAGATGCGACACGGTGGACATGAACGCCCCTTTTTCACCCGAGAGCAGGGAGTCGATGAGCATGAAGCCGGTGACTGGCTCGAAGAAATACTGCACCGCAATGCGCCCGGACACCGGTGTCAGATCGAGGTGTACCGAGAACAGCAAAATCAGCAGCAGTCCCCACCAGAAGATCGGCATGGAGTAACCCGCCAGCGACACGCCCATGACGCCATGGTCGAGGATGGAGTTGCGTTTGACGGCGGCCAGGATGCCTGCCGGAATCCCGATCAGCAATGCAAACAGGATGGCGCACAGCGCCAGTTCGATGGTTGCCGGAAAGAGGGCGGCAAACTCACTAAGTACCGGTGCCTGCGTGATGATGGATTTGCCCAAATCACCCTGCAACACCTTGCCAATGTAGATGCCGTACTGGACGATGACGGGGCGGTCCAGTCCATATTCCTTGAGCAGCACCGCGTGGCGCTCCGCGTCGATACCCCGCTCGCCGGCCAGGGTTTCGATGGGGTCGCCCGGGACCATGCGGATCAGGAAGAATGCGAGCAGGGTCATGCCGAAGAAGGTCGGAATGATCAGACTCAGGCGCGTAAAAATAAAACGCAGCATGGAAGAACTCGAGTGGTGGTTCAAAAAAGAAAAGGCCGACTAGTCGGCCTTTGCGGTAATTGCCAGAGGCAATTACTTGAGGTGCTTGCCGATCAGGCCAGCCATTTCGAACATGGATACCTGGGCCTTGTTGAAGACTTCCTTCAGCTTGGCATCGGCGTTGATCATGCGCTTGTTCACTGCGTCTTGCAGCTTGTTCTTCTTGATGTAAGCCCACAGCTTGCTCACGACTTCAGTACGTGGCAGGGGGTTGTGACCTACCACGGCAGCCAGTGCGGCGCTGGGTGTCAGTGCCTTCATGAATGCAGCGTTGACGGTGCGCTTTTTGGCGGGAGCCTTTTTGGCAGCAACCTTCTTGGCGGGTGCAGCCTTCTTCGCAGGAGCTGCCTTCTTAGCGGGTGCAGCTTTCTTTGCAGGAGCCTTGGCAGCGACTTTCTTCGCTGGTGCGGCTGCTTTCTTGGCGGGTGCTACTTTCTTTGCGGGAGCAGCTTTTTTTGCCGGAGCTTTCTTTGCAGTTGCCATGATTGATTGTCCTTCTTGAAGTTGATTAATCACCAATAAAAAACTGCTTCTTCACTGGTAAGCCGGATGCTACTGGAGAAAATGTGCGTTTCCAAGGGGAAAAACGCTTTTTTCACTGGGGAATGTTGTTTTTTTCATTGGAAAATCGGGCAATTCATCAAAAAGGAGTTCCCAGTCATGCCAGC
>CAUJJV010000231.1 GCA_963205375.1 Pseudomonadota bacterium | reverse complement strand
ACAATGACAGCGATGCCGATCCAGCCCATGGGTGCGATCTGGTCGCCGAACAGAATCAGGCTGAACATCACCGCAAACACAATGCCCGAATACTGCATGCTGGCCACCACCAGGGTGGCGCCCTTGCGGTAGGCGCGGGTCATGCACCACTGGCCCAGGGATGCCAGCACGCCGATGGGAATCACCCACACGGCATCCTGCCAGCGCACGGCGGACCAGGGTGTGATGTCGGTGAACAGCATGCCCACCGAACCCACGACAGTAGTGCCCACGGAAAAATAGAACACGGTGCGCTCTTCGGGCTCACCCGCCTTGCCCAGCGCAGTGACCTGCAGGTAGGCCAGCGCCGCACCCATGCCGGAGAGCAGTCCCACCACGCCGGCAAACAGCTGGTTCTGGTCAATGGTGGGTCGCAGGGTCATCACCACGCCAGCAAAGCCCAGCAGCACCGTGCCCAGCAGCGGACCCTGCTTTTCCGGGTGCCCATACAGTAGGGCGCCACCGACGATGAAAGCCGCCACCCACACGCCGCTCATGTAGTTGAGCGTCATGGCCGTCGCCAGCGGCAGATGGGCGATGGCATAGAACCAGGAACTCAGGGACACCACACCAATGGTGCTGCGCCACAGGTGCATCATGGGCACGGGGGTGCGCAAGCTGGCACCGCGCGCACGCACCACGACGGCCATGAAAATCACGCTGACCACGCCCCGGTAAAACACCAGTTCGAATGTGCTGAAGCTGTTGGATGCGAACTTGATTCCCACTGCCATCGTGGCAAACAGGAACGACGCCAGCACCATCCAGAGTGCCTGCATGCTAGGCCCCCACGCTCCGCCGCTGCGCGGGTCGCTGCCCCCCAAGGGGGCTAACTCGCCTTGGGGCGGCCCTGCGGCGAGTTGCCTGCACTAGACAGTGCCCATCTTCTGGCGGTACCACTCGTGGAAGTGCTGCATGCCGTCTTCCATGGGGCTCTGGTAGGGGCCGACTTCGTTGTCGCCGCGGGCCAGCAGGGCGGCGCGGCCGGCGTCCATGCGCTCGCCGATCTCGTCGTCCTCAATGCAGGTTTCCATGTAGGCGGCCTGCTGGGCTTCGACAAATTCGCGCTCAAAGGCCGCGATTTCTTCGGGGTAGTAGAACTCCACCATGTTCATGGTCTTGTTCACCCCCATGGGGTGCAGCGTGGAGACGGTCAGCACATGCGGGTACCACTCCACCATGATGTGCGGGTAGTAGGTCAGCCAGATGGCGCCCTGTTTGGGCGGCACGCCGCCGCGGTAGTCCAGCAGGGCTTTCTGCCAGCGTTCGTACACCGGTGAGCCACCCGTGGCATCGGCCTTGCCCAGGCGGTTGGCCACGCCCACGGTCTGCACCGAGTGGTGGTCGCCAAATTCCCAGCGCAGGTCGTCGCAGGTCACAAAGTGGCCCAGACCCGGGTGGAATGGGCCGACGTGGTAGTCCTCCAGATAGACCTCGATGAAGGTCTTCCAGTTGTAGTTGCACTCGTGCATCTCCACCTTGTCGAGCACATAGCCGTCAAAGCTCAGATCGGTCTGTGGCCCGAGGGTGGCCAACTGCTGGGCTACATCGACGCCATTACTCTCGAACAACAGGCCATTCCATTCCTGCAATGGGTAGTTGTTCAGGTTCAGGCAGGGGTCGTGGGCAAAGTGCGGTGCACCAATCAGGGTGCCGCTTTGGGTACCACCCTGGCCGGCATGCGCGCCGCTATAGGTCCAGCGGTGCAGCGGGCAGACGATGTTGCCACCGGTCGTGGTGCCCTTGTCGGAGTGGGTGAGCGAGCCACGCCCCTTGAGCATGACCGCCTGGCGGTGTCGGCAGATGTTGGAAACCAGCTCCACCCCGCCGGCATTGCGCACCAGGGCGCGACCGCCGTTTTCCTGGGGCAGGGCGTAGTAGTCCCCGACGTTGGGAACGGCCAGGGAGTGCCCCACGTAGCGGGGCCCTTGCTGGAAGATACTTTGCATCTCGCGCGCATGGAGCGCTGGGTCAAAGTAGCTTGAAACGGGTAGCTGGCTGTGTGCCTGCTGCAGTGAGAGGCTCAAATCAGACATGGCAGTCCTGACCTGAACTTTTGGGGGGTGTTTTGCACATGGGTTGCACAACTCGGTCCTGGAAAGATACAAAACCCCTCCAAAGAGGGGCATGAACGGCAGCTACCTCGAGAGCTGCGCGGCCCCGGATTGTACTTCCTGCGCCGGGCCCGACGGACGGGCCGCGACAGGGGCAGGTTTTTGCCCCCTGAACCGCCTAAAATCGGCGATTCCATCCACAGTGCTCTATTCCATGCCCAAGGCCGCCGCTCCATCCCCCGTTACCGACGCTTCCAGCGTGGCCATGCCGGCCACTTACGAGGCTGCCATGGGCGAGCTTGAAACGCTGGTGGCCCGCCTGGAGTCGGGGGAGATGCCGCTGGACCAGTTGCTGACTGGCTACCAGCGCGGGGCCGCCCTGCTGCAGTTCTGCCGCGACCGGCTGCAGGCGGTGGAAGACCAGATCAAGGTACTGGACGACGGTGTGCTCAAACCCTGGAAGGCCCAATGATGGCGCAGCCCTTTGACTTGTCGGGGTGGAGCCGTGTGCGGCTGGAGCGGGTGGAGCGCGCGCTGGAGCGCTGGGTGACCGCCGACGTGCCGCAGGGCCTGGACCACGGTGCACCGGCCGAACTGGTGGAAGCCATGCGCTACGCCGTGCTCGATGGTGGCAAGCGGCTGCGTCCGCTGCTGGTGATGGCTGCGTTCGAGGCCGTGGCTGGGCCGGGTGATTCCAGTGGCGCTGAAGCGGCCCTGCGCGAGGGATCGGAAGCAGCACTGCGCGCTGCGTGCGCGGTCGAACTGATTCACGCCTATTCGCTGGTGCATGACGACATGCCCTGCATGGACAACGACGTGCTGCGCCGCGGCAAGCCCACGGTGCATGTGCAATTTGGCGAAGCCAGTGCCTTGCTGGCCGGCGACGCCTTGCAGGCGCTGGCGTTTGAGTTGCTGACTCCTACGGATGGCACGGTCGACCCTGTGGTGCAGGCGCGGCTCTGTGCCCTGCTGGCGCGGGCCGCGGGCAGCGCCGGCATGGCCGGTGGCCAGGCGATTGACCTGGCCAGCGTGGGCCAGCGCCTGAGCGAACACCAGTTGCGCGAGATGCACCAGGCCAAGACCGGTGCGCTGCTGCAGGGCAGTGTGGTGATGGGCGCCCAGTGCGGCAAGCCCGATGCCACCGCCTTGCGCGCACTGGACGCCTACGGTGCTGCTATCGGTCTGGCATTCCAGGTGGTGGACGATATCCTCGATGTGACAGCTGACTCCGCCACACTGGGCAAGACCGCCGGCAAGGATGCCGACAACGACAAGCCGACCTATGTGTCCCTGATGGGGCTGGAGCGCAGCCGTGCCTATGCACAGCAATTGCTGGCGGAAGCACTGGCAGCGCTGGATGGCAGTGGCCTGCCTGACACGCAGGCCCTGCGTGGTCTGGCCGACATGGTGGTTAACCGGGCCAGCTAGGCCGGTGATTAGGAATCAAATTGGCCTCTAGCCCCCGTAAAATAAGCGCAAGCAGCTACTAAAAACATAGCATATGACGAAACACGCGTATCCCCTGCTGCACACCATCAACCACCCTGAAGACCTGCGCAAAGTGCCGCGCACCCAGCTCAAAGCGCTGGCCGACGAGTTGCGCGCCTACCTGCTGCACAGCGTGGCCAGGACCGGCGGTCACCTGAGCTCCAACCTCGGTACCGTGGAACTCACGGTGGCACTGCATTACGTGTTCAGCACGCCGCAGGACCGGCTGGTCTGGGATGTGGGCCACCAGACCTACCCCCACAAAATTCTCACCGGGCGGCGCGACCGCATGGAAACCTTGCGCCAGTTTGGTGGCCTGTCGGGCTTTCCGCAGCGGGCCGAGAGCGAGTTCGACACCTTCGGGACCGCCCACTCCAGCACCTCCATTTCGGCTGCGCTGGGCATGGCCCTGGCCGCCAAGATCAAGGGCGAAGACCGCCATGCGGTGGCCATCATTGGCGATGGTGCGCTGACCGCGGGCATGGCCTTTGAGGCCCTGAACAACGCGGGTGTGGCCGAGGCCAATCTGCTGGTCATCCTCAACGACAACGACATGAGCATCAGCCCGCCGGTGGGCGCGCTCAACCGCTACCTGGCGCAGCTGATGAGCGGGCAGTTCTACTCGGCCGCCAAGAACGTGGGCAAGACCGTGCTCAAGGGCGCGCCTCCGCTGTTCGAGCTGGCCAAGCGGTTTGAAGAGCATGCCAAAGGCATGGTGGTGCCTGCCACGCTGTTCGAGAAATTCGGCTTCAACTACGTTGGCCCGATTGACGGGCACGATCTCGACTCCCTCATTCCCACGCTGGAGAATGTGCGCAAGCTCAAAGGCCCGCAGTTCCTGCATGTGGTTACCAAGAAAGGCCAGGGCTACAAGCTGGCCGAAGCCGATCCGGTGGCCTACCACGGCCCCGGCAAGTTCGACCCCGCTGTGGGCCTGCAAAAGCCCGCGGTGGCTGGCAAGACCACCTTCACCCAGGTGTTTGGCCAGTGGCTGTGCGATATGGCGGCGGCCGATCCGCGCATGGTGGGCATCACCCCCGCGATGCGCGAAGGCTCGGGGCTGGTGGAGTTTGAAAAGCGTTTTCCCGCGCGGTATTTCGACGTGGGCATTGCCGAGCAGCATGCGGTGACGTTCGCTGGTGGCCTGGCCGCCGAGGGGCTCAAGCCCGTGGTGGCGATCTATTCCACCTTCCTGCAGCGCGCCTACGACCAGTTGATCCACGATGTGGCCATCCAGAACCTGCCGGTGGTGTTTGCGCTCGATCGCGCGGGTCTGGTGGGGGCGGACGGTGCAACGCATGCCGGTGCCTACGACATTCCCTTTTTGCGCTGTATTCCCAATATGAGCATTGCCTGCCCCGCCGACGAGGCGGAGTGCCGGCAACTGCTCAGCACCGCTTTTGCGCAGGAACATCCGGTGGCGGTGCGCTACCCGCGGGGTTCGGGTGCAGGTGTTGCGGTGCCTGCGAGCCTGGACGGTCTGCCGTTTGGCAAGGGCGAGGTCCGCGTGCAGGGCAATGGCATTGCCATTCTGGCTTTTGGCACCCTGTTGTCGCCCGCGCTGGAAGCCGCCAAGGCCTTCGGCGCCACAGTGGTCAACATGCGCTGGGTCAAGCCGCTCGATGTGGATTTGCTGCTGCAGGTGGCCCGCGGCCACCAGGCGCTGGTCACGGTGGAAGAGGGCGCCGTGATGGGCGGTGCTGGCAGTGCGGTGACTGAAGCGTTGCACGCCGCCGGCGTGCAGGTGCCCGTGCTGCAACTGGGCCTGCGCGATGAGTTCATCGAGCATGGCGACCCCGCCAAACTGCTGGCCTTGCAAGGGCTGGATGCTGCAGGCATCGAAGCGTCTATTGCGCACCGTTTTGCAGCACTGCTACCGCCTGTGGCACGGGCTGCGTGAATTGCTTGCAATTCGCTGAACACATGAAGGGCGTAGGGCCTTTCGAGGGAAAACCCCCACGAAAGTGACCTGTCACCTTTCTACAATCGCCATTGACTCATCGCAGTCCTTGCACGTGGGCATAAGCCATGGGCGAGATTGTCAAAACACTACTACCGGAGTACATCGAATGGATCGTCGTTCAATTATCAAAAACGCAGGCATCGCCGGCGTGCTGGCTGCTGGTGCAGCGCCTGCCGTTCACGCACAGGCTGCCGCTATTCGCTGGCGCCTGGCTTCCAGCTTCCCCAAGGCGCTGGACACCATCTTCGGTGCGGCTGATACCTTTGCCAAGAAAGTTGGCGAGATGTCCGGTGGCAAGTTCACCATCACCACCCACGCTGGCGGCGAGCTGATGCCCGCGTTCGGCGTGGTGGACGGTGTGCAGAACGGCACCGTGGAAATGGCCCACACCGCTCCTTACTACTTCCATGGCAAGGACGAAACCTTTGCGCTGGGCTGCGCAATCCCCTTCGGCCTGAACAGCCGCCAGATGACCGCCTGGATGTACCAGGGCAACGGCGGCAAGCTGATGCGCGAGTTCTACGCCAAGTACAACATCGTCAATTTCCCCATGGGCAACACCGGTGCCCAGATGGGCGGTTTCTACCGCAAGGAAATCAAGTCCGTGAAGGACATCAAGGGCATGAAGTTCCGCATTGGCGGTTTCGCTGGCCGCGTGTTTGAGCGCATGGGTGGCGTGCCCCAGAACATTCCTGGCGGTGAAATCTACACTGCGCTGGAAAAAGGCACGATCGACGCAGCCGAGTGGGTGGGTCCGTACGATGACCAGAAACTGGGCCTGAACAAAGTGGCTCCGTTCTACTACTACCCCGGCTGGTGGGAAGGCGGCCCCCAGCTCGACCTGTTCATCAACGACAAGGCCTATGCATCCCTGTCCGCCGAGAACAAGGCCATTGTGGAATGTGCAGCTGCTCTGGCGCACTCCGAAATGCAGGCCAAGTACGACGCACGCAACCCCGCTGCCCTGAAGCAGCTGGTGGGCGCCAAGACCAAGGTTCTGCCTTTCCCCAAGGATGTGATGGACCTCGCGTTCAAGGAATCCATGGGCCTGTACGCAGACGTCAGCGCCAAGAACCCCAACTGGAAAAAAGTCTACGACGACTACTCTGCATTCCGCAAAGACCAGAACCTGTGGTTCCGCTT
>CAUJJV010000230.1 GCA_963205375.1 Pseudomonadota bacterium | reverse complement strand
CCAGCGCGTTCGGCCAGGTGCAAGGCGCTCTAAGCTGGTTTGTCGACAGCTACAGCAGCCTGGCCACCTGGCGTGCCACCACCGACCGCCTGACCAGCTTTGAAGAGTCTTTTGAGGCCCTGGCCCCCGTCCCTATTGCGCGAGCAGCTACTGAAACTATAGCAACCGTAAGAGACCTGACTGCGCAAGACCTTCACGTCGCCTTGCCCAATGGCACGGTGCTGCTGGCCGGCGCACATCTTCACGCACAGCCCGGCGACCGGGTTCTGCTGCAGGGGCCTTCGGGTAGCGGTAAATCCACGCTGTTTCGCACACTGGCCGGCATCTGGCCGTTTGCCAGCGGCAGCGTGGCCCTGCCATCCGATGCCATGTTCATCCCGCAGCGGCCCTATTTTCCGAATGGCCCGCTGCGCGACGCCCTGGCCTACCCCGAGCCCGTGGCCCGCTACACCGACGCGCAATTGCGCCAGGCGCTGGAGGACGCCTTGCTGCCTGAATTGAAGGACCAGCTGGACCGCGCGGATGCCTGGAGCCAAAAGCTCTCTGGCGGCGAGCAGCAGCGCCTGGCAATTGCGCGCGCACTTCTCAAACAACCGCGCTGGGTATTTGCCGACGAGGCGACGAGCGCACTGGATGAGGCGGCCGAGGCTTCTGTCTATAAACGGCTCCTAGCCCTTGTGGAGCATGCACAAGGCGCTCTTATATCCATAGCACACCGGCCAGGTGTAGCGGCTTTTCACAACCAGACCTGGACGGTGCAATCCGCCCCACCGGGTGACACCCAAGCGGGTACAGGGCGCTACGTGCTCGTCAGGCACTTATCAATTTGAGGTCGAAAGCGCGCTCGGCAAGCCACACCAGAGCCAAAACCATTGTGAGTACCGAGCCCCCCACCAGTACGCCACGGCGATAGAAAGCGGTATGGCGCAAGGCAAAGGTGAGGGGCAGGACCGCTGCCACAATCGCCAGCTGCCCAGCCTCCACCCCCAGGTTAAAGCCCACCAGGCTGAGCACCAGCGCATCCTGCGGCAAGCCCAGCTCTGCCAGGACACTGGCAAAGCCAAAGCCATGGATCAACCCAAAGCCGAAGGCCACCATCCACCGCCGGTGGTTGAACAGCGGAACCAGGTTGTTGAAGGCCGCCACCACCACCGACAGCGCAATGGCCGACTCCACCAGGCGCGAGGGCAAGGCCACCAGCCCCAGCGCGGCCAGGGACAACGTGATGGAGTGGGCGACCGTGAACGAGGTCACTACCCAGAGCACTTCGCGCATCGCCACGCTGAAACGGTCGACAGGACGCCAGTGACCATCGACGCGCACCAGCACCAAGGGTAGCAACAACGCCAGTAAAAACAGAATGTGGTCGTAGCCGATCCAGATATGCCAGACACCCTGCACAAAAAACGGACCTAACTGCGACCCGCTTGACGCCGCTGCTGCCGAGAACGTCTGGCCGGGCGCTTGCGGTGACAAAACGGCAGACTGCACACGGCCATCGAGCGTCATTCGCACCAGGCTGCGGTGCAGCGCATCCACATCAAACAGTAAACGGTAGTTCAAGGTCAGTTCGCCCGTAGTCGCCGGACAGTCACCGGTCAGGTGCAGCACGGCGTAGGCACCGTCGGTGTGTTCATCGACCTGGTTTTGCGTCACACGCAACTGGCAGGCACCACCACGCTCCAACGTGAGCGCGCTGAGCGCCCAGGCCGCAATGGCGGTATGGCGCTGACGCAGCTCGCCCCATGTAATGTCGCCATTTCCGTCTGCATCGAGGCCTAGGGCAAAATCAATGTCGCGCAGGGCAATGTCCCATTGCCCCACCACTTGGGCACCCTGCACATCCAGTACCAGATAGCTGTCGCTGGCCTTGTGCGCTTGGGCTGGCAAGATCAGCCATAAACAGCACGCAGCAAGTATGCGCAACCAGCTCATGGCATGCCGCCCAGCTGGCGCATGCGCGCATCTTCAAAACCACTGCTGCGCAACCAGTCGCGCGCACTTTGGGCGCTGGCCGGGTCTTTGGCAGCCAGAGCCGCCTCCAGCAGGACGCGCGCATCGCGCGGTTCACGCTGCACGGCGTAATTGGCGCGGGCCAGGGCCACTGCGGTGACCGGGTCTTTGCGCAGGCGCAGCTCGAACCGGGCTTCTTCGGCGCGGTGCGTGGTGTCACCCCGGGCGCGCGCGGCGGCGTAGCGGTCAGTCAGCACTTGCACATGCCTGGCCGCCGCAGGCAGCTGCAATGCGGCCTCAGCCTCGGCCAGGCGCAACAGCAGGCTGTCAGAAGACTCCCAGGCAACCAATAACTCAACCACCTCCTGATAGCGGCGGGCATCGATCAAAAAATCAGACCAGGCTGCCAGTAAATACACGTCGTCGCGCCCCAGTGCCAACGCCGCCGTGTAATGCGCCTGAGCCTGCACTGGCAGACCCCGCCAGACAGCGATTTCACCCAGGCGGGTCAGCACCCACAGACGGCTATCGGCATCGTTCACGCGCTCCAGTGCTCTCTGCAGAGTGCGATAACCCGCATCCAGCTGACCGCCATAGGCCTGGGCGAGTCCCTGACAGGCGTCCCCCAGGTTGTTACGACCCAGGCCATAAAGGGCCGCGCATTCTTTTTGTGCCGCTGCATAGTCAGCCTGCACCAAAAAGATGGCGCCCCGCCAGGCATGGGCCATCGCATACGTGGGGTCGCGCTTCAACACATCGGAAAGGTCGGCCAGTGCACCCGCAAAATCGTGGCGGTATTGGCGCAGCACCGCACGCAGGCTCAGCAAGTCCAGGGGCAAGGGTTGGGGAAAGCGGTTGACTACGGCCTCTGCATACCCCACATAGCGCGGATCGCCCCGCGCTGCGGCCATATCAAAGTAGGCCTCGGCCAGCCGCGCTGCGGCGACGGCATCGGTAGGCGCATTGGCCAGCGCAGTGCGCAATCCGGACAATTCCCGTGCCGCGGCGTCGCGCGCCTGAAGCGGGAGTTTTTCCAGCACTTCTGCTGCGTCACCCGGAGTTCTCGGTGCCGCATAGGTGGAACTGGCGGTTGCCAGCACCATGAGCGCTACCACCAATGGCTCGGCAATCTGTTTGAATAAACCTGTCAACGTAAACGCCCTCATGTTTGTTGTACATTGGCTCGCCACCTATTCCGTTGGCAGCATTTCTTTAATATTGGAGTTCACCTATGAACAAACTTTTGGCCGTCTTGGTAGCAACCACATTCGCAACCATGTCATTCAGCGCGCTCGCTGGATCCCATGGTGGTGCCATGAAAGAGAAAGAAAAAGCGGAAGCATGCAAAAAAATGGACCCCAAAACCGCTGACGAAAAAATGAAAGCCGAATGCAAAGCATTGGCAGAAAAAAAGTAAGCTAATTTACTTTTCCAGAACAGCGGGCCCATGGGTCCGCTTTTTTTTGAATCCATTGGCCCGCAATTCACAGGCCGGGCAAGTACCGCAGCCATATCCCCAAACTTGGCGATGCACCCGGTCGCCCAGGTAGCAGGTATGGGTGTGTTCCACGATCAGGTCCACCAGCGCCTGTCCGCCGTTGGGCACACCCGACTTTTCGCCCAGCTCCCACGCCAGCTCCCAGGTTGCAGCCTTGTCGATCCACATTAGCGGAGTTTCGATCAGGAAACGCTGGTCCATCCCCAGCGAGAGTGCCAGCTGCATGGCCTTCATGGTGTCATCGCGGCAGTCGGGGTAGCCGGAGTAGTCTGTTTCGCACACCCCGGTCACGAGCACTTGGAGACCGCGGCGGTAGGCCAGTGCGGCGGCCAGGGTCAGGAACAGCAGGTTACGCCCGGGCACAAAGGTGTTGGGCAGGCCACTGGCCTCCATCTTGAAAGCCGTGTCGCGCGTCAGCGAGGTTTCACTCACCTTGCCCAACACCGCCAGATCCAGCAGATGGTCTTCGCCCAGCTTGGGCGCCCACTGCGGAAACTGCGCCTGGATTTCGCGCAGCACATTCAAACGGGCATCCAGCTCCACATGGTGGCGTTGACCATAGTCAAAAGCGACGGTTTCAACGCGCTCATAGCGCGACAAGGCGTGCGCAAGGCAGGTGGTGGAATCCTGTCCACCGGAGAAAAGTACAAGGGCTGTGGTGTGCATGGCCGCTATGGTAGGGCAACCCTGCAGAATGGCGATCAAGCGAACGCCGGTGACCGGACTCAGACGTTCTCGGTCTTCTTGATTCTGGTTGGCTGGTAAGTCAGGATTTCCCTGGCCAGATCACCGGGAACCTGGGTTGGCACAGCGGGCTCGGCCGGCGTAACTTGTTCCTTCACCTGTTCGATCTGGATCGCGCTGGCGCTGGCCGTCCACATGGTGCGCAAATGGTCCATCAGCACTTGCGAAAGGGGCTTGGGCGGTGGGTCCTCCACCTTTTCCGGCGTAGGCCGATGGATGGTCCAGTCGTGCGGGGCTTTTTCCTGCACCTTGTTCTTCAGCGGATCGGCCACGCTGGTGTACACCGGCTCACCTTCGGTGGGCTGCTGCCGTTGCAGCGCCGGGTTCACCAGGTTCACCACGCCCGGTGTGGGCTCGATGGACGGATGCGCC
>CAUJJV010000229.1 GCA_963205375.1 Pseudomonadota bacterium | reverse complement strand
ATCAGGTGCAGCCCGACATACTCCCCCAGTGGGGCGCAGCGCAGATGCAGACTGAGGGCATCGACCGGATATCCCTGGAAGCCATTGACGCTGGTGACCTCAAACCGCACACCCATGTCGATCAGCCCAATTTCAGCAGACTTGGGATCGTCGCAAAACAGCTGGATGTAGATGTCGGAGCGGCGTGTCGCTGTGCCATGCCAGACAGCCCCGGCGAGGTGCGGCCGAAACCGATCCAGGCGCTCCATCCAAACCAGCGCCAGCTCTCGCAACGCCCGCAGTTCACCCGGCTGGGTATCTGCACAAAACAGAGCGATATATTCCCTAACAGCTGCCTCGACCTGGTCGTTGTCCGGCAACCCGCTACGCGCCGAGACGCCCAACTGCTTGGTCGCCTGGCGTTTGGCGGCACCGTATTCCAGCCCCTCCTCCACGACCATCCGCGCAGCAGTGGCGGCGATTTCTTCCTTGATTGCATCCATGCGCCCATTTTGCTTCACTTTTGATAGCTGGCCAGGCAATGGGGATGGGGGCCGATGGCTAAAATCATGGCATGCATATTCACATTCTCGGCATTTGTGGCACCTTCATGGGCGGTTTGGCCGCCTTGGCCCGTGAAGCGGGCCACCGCGTGACCGGCTGCGACGCTGGCGTTTACCCACCGATGAGCGACCAGTTGCGTGCGCTGGGCATCGAGTTGATCGAAGGCTTTGGCGCCGACCAGATGGCACTGCAGCCCGACATGTTTGTCATCGGTAACGTGGTCAGCCGCACCCGCCTGAGTGATGGCACACCCAAATTTCCACTCATGGAAGCCATTCTGGATGCCGGCGCGCCCTACACCAGTGGTCCGCAGTGGCTGTCTGAGCACGTACTGCAAGGGCGCCATGTGCTGGCCGTCGCTGGCACGCATGGCAAAACCACGACCACCGCCATGCTGGCCTGGATACTGGAAAGCGCGGGTCTGCAGCCCGGCTTCTTGGTCGGTGGCGTACCCATGAATTTCGGCATCTCCGCGCGCCTGGGTGGCGGGGCGGCTGTGCCCCCTGCGCAGGTAAAGGAGGAGCCCGTGCAGCGGGCGGGGGACACGGAGCAGGGGGCGCAGCCACCCCGTCACCCACCGCACTTCGTGATTGAAGCCGACGAATACGACACCGCCTTCTTCGACAAACGCAGCAAGTTTGTACACTACCGCCCCCGCACGGCCGTGCTAAACAACCTGGAATTCGACCACGCCGATATTTTTGACAACCTGGCCGCTATCGAGCGCCAGTTCCACCACCTGGTGCGAACCGTGCCCGGTAGCGGGCGCGTGGTGGTGAACGGCCTGGAGGAAAGCCTGACGCGCGTGCTGCACCAAGGCTGCTGGAGTGAGGTGCGCAGCTTTGGCGCCGCCGTGAGTGACTTCACCGCCGTCGGCGAGCCGCATGACTTTGCGGTGCACTACCAGGGCACTCCGGTCGCCCAAGTGCAATGGGCCTTGGGTGGCGTGCACAACCAGCTCAACGCGCTGGCCGCCATCGCTGCGGCCGAGCATGTGGGGGTGAGCCCGGCACTGGCGGCAAAAGCCCTGGGTACATTCGAGAACGTGAAACGCCGCATGGAGGTGCGCGGCCAGGTCACCTTGCGCGCCGGGGGCGCACCCGTCACCGTGTACGACGACTTTGCCCACCATCCCACAGCCATCCGCACCACCGTCAACGGCTTGCGCCGCAAGGTGGGCGCAGCCCGCATTCTGGCCGTGTTCGAGCCACGCTCCAACACCATGAAGCTCGGCGCCATGAAGGCCCAGCTCCCTTGGAGCCTGGAAGAAGCAGACCTGGCGTTCTGCCACAGTGGTGGCCTGGGATGGGATGCCACAGAGGCCCTTACCCCACTGGGGCCCAAAGCATTGGTGGCCGACACCATCGAAGAACTCACGCAGCAGGTGATTGCCCAGGTACGTCCCGGCGACCACATTCTTTGCATGAGCAACGGGGGATTTGGTGGCATTCACGCCAAACTGGTTGCCCTGCTGCAAAAGGCGTAGCATCCTGTCCAGAACGATTGCCCGGAAATATGCCAGACACCAAAACCGCCAAACTCAGCACCACGCAAATCGCGGGCAATGGACTGTTTACAGCGCACGGGATTGTCGAGATCTCGATGGATGGCCCGCTGATGCATTACCAATGCCGGGGGCCGTTTAACAAGGAACTGGTGGACCTGATGGGCATTGCCCAACGGGACTATCTGCTGGCAACCCGTCCGCAGGGCATCTGGGTCAGTGTCTGCACCATGGTGGAAAGCGCCATGACCAGTCCGGAAGGCCTGGCGCGTTACGCCGAAATCATGGCCAGCCCCAAACCGGACAACATGGTGCCCATTGCCACGGCGTTCGTGATTGCCCCGGAGATTGAAGGCGGGCGCCTCATGGCCCCTTTGTACGCCAAGATCTACTCCGATATCGGTCGACCATTTGCGCTGTTTGAAACCATGACCGAAGCCCTGAAATGGACTCAGGCCATGATTGACGCGGCCAGCACCGGCAAACCGGCACCGACCTGAATGCCCGTTACGCCGGTTTGCGCGTCCGTCGCGCCTTGACGGCCTGCGCCAGCACATCCAGCGAAGCCACTGAGTCATCCCACCCCAGGCAGGCGTCGGTGATGCTGCGTCCATATTCCAGCTTGGCAGAGTCGTCCTTGCC
>CAUJJV010000228.1 GCA_963205375.1 Pseudomonadota bacterium | reverse complement strand
AGCCTGCAACTGTTTGCCGAACGCATTGGCGTGACCAAGAGCGACAGCTGGATCGACTACAGCACGCTGGAAGGCTGCCTGCGCGAAGACCTGGAAGCCAAGGCCCACCGCGGCATGGCCGTGATCAACCCGGTCAAGCTGATACTGACCAACTGGGATGAGGTGATGGGCGCCGGCCACCTGGAGCCCTGCACCCAGCCCGCCCTGCCCCACCAGAACCATGAAGCGACACAAGGCGTCGCGGAAGGTGTCGAACCGCCCGCAGTGCGCCACTTCACCATCGGCAAAGAGGTGTGGATCGAGCGCGAAGACTTTGAAGAAGTGCCCCCCAAGGGCTACAAGCGCTTGGTCCCCCCAAGCATTGACGCAAGCGGCAATGCTGCCCCTGGAAGCAAGGTGCGCCTGAAGGGCGGCTACGTGATTGAGTGCACCGGCTGCAACAAAGATGCGAATGGCGTGATTACCGAAGTGCTGGCCACCGTGGTGCCCGACACCAAGAGCGGCACGCCCGGCAGCGACAGCGTCAAGGTGAAAGCCGCCATCACCTGGGTAGGTGTGGCCGATGGCGTGAGCGCCGAAGTGCGCATGTACGACCGCCTGTTCCTCGACGCCCAGCCCGACGCGGGCGGCAAAGATTTCATCGAAAGCCTGAACCCCAACAGCCTGAAAGTCGTCACCGCGATTGTGGAGCCGTCACTGGCCAACGCCGCGCCGGACCAGAAGTTTCAGTTTGAACGTCACGGGTACTTTGTGGCGGATCGGGTGGATCACGCGGTGGGTAAACCCGTATTTAACTTGGCGGTGGGGTTGAAGGATAGTTGGGGGAAATGAAACCCGCTCGGACCACAAAGCCCAAGCAACCCACGGTTGTGGTGATTGCGGGGCCCAACGGTGCAGGCAAATCTACGGCCGCACCCTATCTACTCAAGCAGGCGTTGGGTATTCTTGAATTCGTGAATGCAGATCAAATCGCTGTGGGATTGTCTGCCTACGCGCCGGAAAATGTATCGTTTGAAGCTGGCCGCATCATGCTCAAACGTCTTCATGAATTGGCAGCATCCAACGTCAGCTTTGCGTTTGAGTCCACGCTCTCCAGCCGCACGTTTGCATTGTTTCTACGCAACTGCAAGACCCAGGGTTACCGTGTTGAGATCTTTTATGTTGCGCTCCCCAGCGCGGCGCTGGCAGTGAACCGCGTAGCGTTGCGGGTCAAACTGGGAGGCCACAACATTCCACAAGCCGATGTAGAGCGACGTTTTCAGCGCAGCCTGCACAATCTGTATGAGTTGTACTTACCCTTGGCGGACCGCTGGACAATTCTGGATAATGCTTCTGGCACACTCAAGCCAATTGCTCACGGCACCGCAAAGCGTACCTATGTGGAGGAATCGGAAAAATGGCTCAATCTAAAACAAATCGCGTCGTAACAAGCACTACCGCAACACACGCAGCCACAGCGCAAGAAAAGATCGCTTCGGCCCTGACACAGGCGTCGAGCCAGGCAAAAAAGCACCTCGCATCCCAAGGTTTAAAGCTCCCAACACAAAACTGGGCTGGCTCGACGATTCGGAATCCGGCTATCTGAGCCGCATGCGCCACCGGACTTGAAATCGCAGCATGCGATTTCAAGCTCAGTTTGCTTCTATTTTGATAGCTGGCCGTGCATATTCCACGGGGGCCAAGGCCCGATTTCACTAAGAATTGACCATGCCCCTCTCCTGGAACGAAATCAAATCCCGCGCGCTCACTTTCAGCCGCACATGGGCAGATGCTGCCAATGAGGACAGCCAGGGCAAGCCGTTCTGGATCGATTTCTTTGAAATCTTTGGCATCACCAACAAGCGTGTTGCCACGTTTGAACACGCAGTCAAGAAAATTCCGGCCAAAGCGCACGGCGAGAAGAGCAAGACGGACGGCTTTGTAGACCTGTTCTGGCCGGGCATGCTGCTGGTGGAGCAAAAGTCGCGTGGCAAGAACCTGGACGCGGCGCTCACGCAGGCGCTGTCTTACTTTCCCGGCATCGCCGAGCGCGACTTGCCGCAAATCATCATCGTGTGTGTTGGCGCAAGAGCTGGTGGCAAGTACGCAGGACCGCAGCCTGCCCGCGGCGCAGCGCGTGTTTGCCTACATGCCCTACATGCACAGCGAGTCCGCGCTGGTGCATACGCAGGCGGTAGCACTGTTTACGCAGCTGGGCATGCAGGACAACCTGAACTTCGAGCTGCGCCACAAGGCCATCATTGACCGCTTTGGCCGCTACCCGCACCGCAACGCGATTCTGGGGCGCAGGTCCAGCGCGGAGGAGCTGGCTTTCCTGAGCGAGCCGGGGTCTTCGTTCTAGGTTTTATCTGGCAGTTGCTACGGTTTTAGTAGCTGCTTGCGCACGTTCCATGAGCTCTTCAGGTCAATTTCGCTGAAAATTACACCCGATGCACAGCCTTGGCTCCACCCTGCCCGTTACGTTCCTGCGCACGCTCACGCTGGCACCGGCGCAGCATCCGAAGGGGCTGGCGCATATGAGTGCGGCCAGTGGGCTGGTGCGGGTGCTGCGGCGGCTGTACGTGGTGGCGGACGATGAGCTGCACTTGGGCCTGTTCGACGACATCGAGCCGTCAGGAACCGACGCGGCCCCCGGCACGCTCTTACGCCTGTTCGAAGGCGATCTGCCACTGCAGAAAGAGCAGCGCAAGGCCACCAAACCCGATCTCGAAACCCTGGCCCTGCTACCGCCCCTGCCGGGCTGCCCGGCGGGTGCGCTGCTGGCGCTGGGCTCGGGCTCGAAGCCGCAGCGCGAAACCGGCGTGTTGTTGACGCTGGATGCACAGGGCGCACCCACCGGCCACCAGACCCGCATTGATCTGGCCCCGTTGTACGCTCCACTACGCACCCACTTTGCCGACCTGAACGTTGAAGGCGCGTTGCTGGTGGGTGACGAACTGCTCCTGCTGCAGCGTGGCAACCAGGATGACGCCCGCAGTGCCTGCATCCGCTACGCATGGCCGCACGTGGCAGACTGGCTGGCCGGTGCAATGACAGGTACAGCGGCCGAGCCTCCTGCACCGCGACATGTTCAGCCTCTGGTGCTTGGCACGGTCGATGGCGTACCGTTGGCGCTAACCGACGGGACACCGCTGCAAGGCGGTGCCTGGGCGTTCTGCGCCGTGGCAGAAGCCACCGACAACAGCTACCAGGATGGCCGCTGTGTGGCATCGGCCATCGGTATCGTGGCCCCCGACGGCCAGATGCGTCAATTGCACCTTCTGCAAGGCGCGCCCAAGGTGGAGGGCATTGCAGCACAGTGGGTGGGCAACAGCTGGCAGTTCACCATGGTGACCGACCCGGACGACCGAGCCATAGCGGCCCAGCTGCTGCAAGCCACGCTAGGCCACGCTTCTACCGATTTGCTACTTTTTCAGTAGCTGCTTGCGCATATTCCACGGGGGCTAGAGGCCAATTTGGCACATAAATGGCCCACTCCGTTAAACTTCAGCCCATGCATCCCGCCATCGCCCAGCACCGTTCAGGCATTTCAGCCATCTGCCAGCGCTACCGCATTCAGCGCCTGGAGGTTTTTGGCTCGGCCGCGCGGGCGGAGGACTTTGACCCCGAGCACAGCGATGCCGACTTCCTGGTGGAGTTTGCTCCGGATGTGCAACCAGGGTTGGACACCTTCTTCGGTGCCAAGTCCGCGCTAGAAACCTTGCTGGGCCGCAGCGTGGACTTGGTGGAACCAGGCGCCGTGCGCAACCCCTATGTGCTGGCCAGCATCAACCGCAACCGCGAAGCGATTTATGCAGCGTGACCCGCGCGCCTTTATGTGGGATGTGCGCGAAGCGGCGCTGGCAATTCAATCGTTTGTCGCTGGCATGGACCTGACCGCTTATGCAGCCAATGCCATGGCGCAGGCTGCGGTAGAGCGCAAGTTTGAGGTTATCGGCGAAGCGCTCAATCAGTTGTCCAAGCTCGATGCCGCCGCTGCGGCACGCATTCCCGACCTGCCGCAGATCGTGGCCTTTCGCAACCAGCTTATCCACGGCTACGCCACCGTCAACGTGAGCACAGTGTGGAACATTGCCCAGAACGCCCTGCCCTCATTGCTTGACGCTGTGCAGGCGTTGCTCGACGAACTGCAATAGTTTTTGCTACGTTTTTAGTAGCTTCTTGCGCATATTCCACGGGGGCTGGAGGCCCATTTGGCACATAAATGGCTCACTCCGTTAAACTTCAGTCTATGCGCCCCTCCGAAGCCCTCTCCCTGCACCGCACGCAAATCCGCGAGATTGCGCTGCGCCACCGCGTCAGTGGTGTGCGGGTGTTCGGCTCGGCACTGCATGGCGACGATACGGCGGACAGCGACCTGGACCTGCTGGTGGAACCCACCGCGCAAACCACGCTGATGGACATTGGTGCCATCCGGTTTGAGCTGAAACAGCTTCTGGGTATGGATGTGGATGTGCTGACGCCCAACAGCCTGCCAGCCAGCTTTCGCGATCAGGTGCTGCGCGAGGCCTTGGCCGTATGAGCCGTGCGCACCCGCTGCGGGTGGCAGACTACCTGCAGCACATCCTGGAAGCCATTGGCAACATTCAGGAATACACCACGGGCATGAACTTGGCCGGATTCATGGCAGACCGCAAGACCTGCGATGCCGTCATCCGCAATCTGGAAGTCCTTGGCGAAGCCTGCAACAACATTGCCAAAAACCACCCCGACTTTGCTGCGCAGCACGCTACCGTGCCTTGGGGTTTTGCCTACGAAATGCGCAATGCGCTGGCGCACGGCTATTTCACGGTAGATCTTGCCATCGTGTGGCAAACCATCCAGAACGATCTGCCGTCGCTTCACAAGCAGGTTACTGAGCTTCCACGCTAGCTTGCTACTTTTTTGATAGCTGCTTGCGTATATTCCACGGAGGCTGGAGGGCAATTCCATTGCCAATTTCCAATGAAACCCAATTCGGGTTTCTTCCACCCCAATATGGGTATTTCCATCAAGTCAACCGAACCCTCGCCCCATGGGCCACCACGATCGGTACGCACGCGTGATGCGGTCAGTTGGGTAGTTGTAGTTTGCTTTGGGTCATGTCCCAGGAACTGCACCAACCGAGCCTGCGCTGTGGCGTGTTGTTGATGCCCATGATGATGCCTGTGAGATCGCACCGATCGAGCCCCCCTTCGTACTCAATCAGCCATTGGTACCGCTGCACCAGGTCGTTGAGCGAACCCAGGTCCGGGCGGCTATCGGTTTTTGCAAACACCCCTTCGTGGTACGGCAGCATCGCCCGCTCGATGGCCTCCTCGCCCATTCCACGCATTTGGAGAAGCTGCGCCAGCCCGCCAAGCATCATGGTGGGGAGCGTTTCTGTCGTCACGGGCTTCTTGCCCTGGAACAGGATGAATGAAAGCAGGGTCGTCTCGCTCATGAAAACGTAGGCCTTACGCCGCCCGGTATCGAACCGGTTGACGTACCAGTTGCCCAAGGGGGCTGAGCTGGGGATGGCGTCAGCCACAACGGTCTTGGGCAGGCCCAGGGCTTTTTGAACGATGCCTGTGCATTTCAAATAGAGCATCGCGTTATTGTCGAGCAGTTGGGTGACTACAAAGTCAAGACCGTTTTACTGAATAAAAATTGTTTCCCATATTTGACAAAAGTGCTATTTTGCAAATAATGAGAAACATTATGACAAACCAACCTATCCAATCAGACAAGAGCGGCATAGCCCAACTGCAAGCCTTGGGCGCGCAAATACGTGCCCGGCGCAAGGCTCTGCGCTTGAACGCCACCCTTACTGCCGAGGCAGCAGGAATGTCACGCGTCACGCTGCACCGCATAGAAAAGGGTGAGCCGTCTGTAACCATGGGCGCGTGGTCCAACGCGCTGGCAGCGTTAGGGATGTCACTGCAGGCCGTCATCACGGCCGACGAGAGCAAGCGCACCGCAGCGCAGCCAGATCGCACAGGGTGGATTCCCGCGCGCGTGTCGCTGTCGGAATACCCGCAGCTGCGTGCGTTGGCTTGGCAGGTACACGGCACCGACACACTGACGCCCACAGAGGCACTGGACATATACGAACGCAACGCCCGCCATCTGGATGTGCCCGCCATGTCCGCAGACGAGCAGGCCCTGCTGCAGGCCCTGCGCATAGCTTTCAGCCATGCAGTTTGACCGCCCCCACCACCAGCGCATTGCCCATGTGCTGAACGCCCTGAACGGTGCCACGCTGCTTGCGCACGGTTGCTATTTTGGCGGCGGCACCTGCATTGCCTTGCACCATGGTGAATACCGTGAATCGGTAGACATCGATTTTTTGGTGTCCGACGCCGCAGGCTACCGCGAGCTGCGGCAGCAGCTGACACACCCTGCCGGCTTGGCAGCCATCACACATCCGCACACACCGCCCTTGGTGGCTCTGCGCGAGATACGGGCGGACCAATATGGCATTCGCACCCAGATTCAGATGGACGGGCACAGCATCAAGTTTGAGATCGTGCGCGAAGCACGCATTGCGCTGGAGAAACCCGGTGCCAGCGACGCCATTTGCGGTGTGCCCACGCTAACCAGGCTGGACTTGGCCACGTCCAAACTCCTTGCCAACTCAGACCGGCAGGCCGATGACGGTGTGTTCAGCCGCGACGTGATTGACCTTGCCATGATGGGGCTGCCCCTACCCGCACTGCGTGCCGCACTCACCAAGGCAGAACAGGCCTATGGCCCCAGCGTCGCGCGCGACCTGGGCAAGGCAATTGACCGCCTGCAACACCGGCAGGGTTGGCTGGAACGCTGCATGCAAGTCATGGCCATGCAAATGCCCAAAGCGGTGTTGTGGCAAAAGCTGCGGTCTTTGCGCCGGATAGTGCCTGCCGGCTAGTTGGCGTTTCTCGCCGAGCCGGGGTCTTCGTTCTAGGTCTTGGCCCCACCAGCCGCTTTGCGCCGCACGTGCAGATGCGTCTGCACCGAATCGCCCTCGCCGGTCTTCACCTCTTTCACTTCCAGATACGCCGCCTGCTGGCGGATCAGTTCGCCCAGCTTGGCCACGCCGTAGTTGCGCGGGTCAAACGATGGGTGGCTGCGGTTGATCTGGCTGCCCAGGGCTGATAGCGTGGTCCAGCCGTCTTCGCGGGCGGTGGCGTTCAGCGCGTTGAGCAATATCGGCTTGAGCTTGGGCAGCTCGGCCACGGGTTGCTGTTGCTGATTCGGGCTGGCCTCGTCCGG
>CAUJJV010000227.1 GCA_963205375.1 Pseudomonadota bacterium | reverse complement strand
GGTCCATCGGCCGCGACGGTACTCACACCGCGCAGCCGGATGGCATAACCGTTTTCATGGCGCAGGTCGGCGAATTCCACCGCGCTGGGCTGTCGGCCATAGCGCGTAATCACCTGCGTCAATGTTTTCAAAAACCGCTGGACCCGGGCCGATACATCGCCAACACCGCCCCGCCCCAGTTCGATCACCGCCCCGGTGTCCAGACGGGCGCGCCAGCTGCCCCCTGTGGACAGGTCCAGGGCCTCGATCGGAATATCCATCTGCTCAAACATGTCCTGTAGCGCCTGGTACATGGCCAGTACGTCGCCCGCCTGGCCGTCCGGGCCATGCAGGCGCGGCAGCGCATCCTGCTCCACTTCGCCCACGTTGGCCTCAAAGACCTCGCCATAGCTATTGACCAGACGCTCATCGCTCTCGCCACCCCAATAGGCCACCGGCTGGTGCTCCTGCAGGTCCACGCGCAGGCGGTTCGGAAAGTCCCGGCGTACCACCGCACGGCGCACCCAGGGTACCGACTCGAATGCGGCCCGCACCCGTGCCAGATCCACCGTAAAAAAGGTACCGCTCAGTCGGGGCGCCACATTGGCGCGCAAAGTCACCGTGTTGTTGTGGGCGACATCGCCACTGACCAGAATGCCCTGAATGTCAAACGCCGGCAGACGCGAAACCCAGCGCGCCGCAGCCACTGCGCCCAGCACGACGAAAGCCAGCCCCAAGACCATGGCGGTCATGTTCATCAGCTTCACGTCAAGGGGAGTGGCTACAGGGTTCATACAGAAGCCGAAGCCCTCGCGTCCAGTGCGGTGTGCTGCAACAGTTGCACGCACAGGTCTTCGTAACTGATGCCGTCTGCACGGGCCGACATGGGTACCAGCGAATGACCGGTCATGCCTGGCGATGTGTTGATTTCCAGCAGGTAGGGCTTGCGCGTGGCGGCGTCGATCATGACGTCTGCACGGGCCCAGCCACGGCAGCCCAGCACCTGGTAGGCCTGGCAGACGATGGACTGAATGGCTTCTTCCTCACCGGCTGGCAGTCCGGCCGGCACCAGGTACTGCGTGGTGTCAGTGAAGTACTTGTTCTGGTAGTCATAGTTACCGTCCGGGGCCACAATGCGGATCACAGGCAGGGCGCGCGGCGATTCCGTGGCACCCAGCACCGGGCAGGTCACTTCATCACCCGCAATGAACTGTTCACACAGCACTTCGTTGTCGTGTTTGGCTGCTGCAGCATAGGCCGCGTCGCACTGGTCGGCGGTCATGACCTTGGTGAATCCGATGCTGGATCCTTCGCGCGCTGGCTTCACAATCATGGGCGCACCCAGCTCGGCAAAGGCCGCATGCGTTTGCGCCGCACTGCTCACCTGTTTCCAGGCCGGTGTGGGCAGACCTTCAAAGCGCCAGATGCGCTTGGTCATGACCTTGTCCATGGAGATGGCCGACGCCATCACACCCGAGCCGGTGTAGGGAATGCCCAGCAACTCGAGTGCGCCCTGCACCGTGCCGTCTTCGCCAAAGCGTCCGTGTAGCGCGATAAAGCAGCGGTCAAACCCTTCACGCTTGAGGTCATCGAGCGGACGCTCCGCCGGATCAAATGCATGGGCGTTGACGCCACGCGCCAGCAGCGCCTTGAGGACGCCGCCACCTGACATCAGGGACACTTCGCGCTCGGCGGACGCTCCGCCCATGAGAACCGCCACCTTGCCCAGGCTGGCAGCAATTTTGTTGGCAATTCGGCTCATAGCCCCCGCCCTTTCTGCGCAGCGTGCTCTGTATTTTGTAGCAGATTCACAATTTTTCCAGGCACCGCACCGATCGATCCAGCTCCCATGCACAGCAGCACGTCTCCATCCTGGGCGTTGTCGACAGCGGCCTGTGGCATGGCCGCAATGTCGTCCACAAAGATCGGCTCTACCTTGCCCGCCACCCGCAGGGCACGTGCCAGTGAGCGACCGTCCGCAGCCACGATGGGTGCTTCGCCAGCGGCGTACACCTCGCCCAGCAGCACGGCATCAGCCTGTCCGATCACCTTGACGAAGTCTTCAAAGCAGTCGCGGGTGCGTGTGTAACGGTGGGGCTGGAATGCCAGCACCAGACGGCGCCCCGGGAAGGCGCCGCGCGCCGCTGCCAGGGTGGCGGCCATTTCCACCGGGTGGTGGCCGTAGTCGTCGATCACGGTGACCGTGCCGCCGGAGGGTAAAGGCAAATCGCCGTAACGCTGGAAGCGGCGGCCCACACCCTTGAATTCGGCCAGCGCCTTGACCACGGCGGCATCAGCAATATTGAGCTCCACGGCCACCGCAATCGCTGACAGCGCATTGAGCACGTTGTGCAGGCCCGGCAGGTTCAGCACCACGTCCAGGTCGGGCAGCACCACGCCGTTGCGGCGCTGCACCGTGAAGTGCATCTGTCCGTCCACAGCGCGTACGTTGATGGCGCGCACCTGCGCTTCCTCGTTGAAGCCGTAGCTGGTGATCGGGCAGGTCACCTGCTCACAGATTTCGCGCACGGCAGCGTCATCGGTGCACAGGATGGCGGTGCCATAGAAGGGCATGCGGTGCAGGAAGTCGACGAACGCCTTCTTGAGGCGGCCGAAGTCATGCCCGTAGGTTTCCATGTGGTCGGCGTCGATGTTGGTCACCACTGCCATCACCGGCAACAGATTCAGGAAGGACGCATCGGACTCGTCGGCTTCGACCACGATGTGGTCTCCGCTACCCAGGCGCGCATTGGCCCCCGCGCTGTTGAGGCGCCCACCAATCACAAAGGTCGGGTCCAGGCCGGCTTCGGCCAGCACACTGGCCACCAAGCTGGTAGTGGTGGTCTTGCCGTGGGTGCCCGCAATTGCAATGCCCTGCTTGAGACGCATCAGCTCGGCCAGCATCAGGGCGCGCGGCACGATGGGGATGTGCATTTCGCGAGCGCGCACGACTTCGGGGTTGTCGGATTGCACCGCAGTGGAGGTCACCACCGCATCGGCACCTGCGACGTGGGCCTCAGCGTGGCCCACATAGGTGGTGACACCCAGGGACGCCAGGCGTTTGAGGGTGGCGCTGTCGGAGAGGTCTGAGCCGGAGATGACATAGCCCAGGTTGCTGAGCACTTCAGCGATGCCGGACATGCCGGAGCCGCCGATACCGACGAAGTGAATATGTTTGATGGCGTGTTTCATTGTGCGAGTTCCTCGCAGGCCGCGACCACCGCGTCGGTGGCGTGCAGCTGTTGCATGTTTTTGGCTGCCAGCCCGCGCTGCAAAAGCGCAGAGCGCTCTGTTTTTTGCAGCAAATCGGCCAGCACCTGGGGGGTCATGTCCGATTGGGGCAGCAGCCAGCCGGCGCCCTGGTCGACCAGGAAGCGGGCGTTGAAGGTCTGGTGGTCGTCCACAGCAGACGGGAAAGGGACAAAGACGGCAGCGGCACCCACCGCGGCAATCTCGGTCACGGTACTGGCACCAGCACGGCAGATCACCAGGTCGGCATCGGCAAAGGCCTGGGCTGTGTTGTCGATGAACGGGGTCAGCGTGGCCTGCACGCCGGCGGCGGCGTAGTTGGCTCGCAATTCGTCGATCTGTTTTTCACCGGCCTGGTGCGTGACCATCGGGCGTTGCGCCTCGGGAATCAGTGCCAGAGCTTGCGGTACCACGGTATTGAGCGCACGCGCGCCCAGACTGCCACCGACCACCAGCACCTTGAGCGAGCCCGTGCGACCGGCAAAGCGCTCCTGCGGTGCGGGTTGGGTCAGGAATTCCGCGCGCAGGGGATTGCCCACCCACTGCCCTTTGGTGAACACCTTGGGGAATGCGGTGAATACGCGATCAGCCACACCCGCCAGCACCTTGTTGGCCATGCCAGCCACCGAGTTCTGCTCATGCAGCACCAACGGCTTACCCAGCAGCACCGACATCAGCCCGCCGGGGAAGGTGATGTAGCCCCCCAGACCCACCACCACTTGCGGGCGCACCCGGCGCACCACCTGGAGGCTTTGCCAGAAGGCCTTGAGCAGGCGCAACGGCAGCAGAACCAGCGTGCGGAAGCCCTTGCCACGCACGCCGGCAAAATCCACCGTTTCGAGCGGAAAGCCGCGCGCCGGCACCAGCCGGCTTTCCATACTGGCTGGGGCACCGAGCCAGTGCACGCGCCAGCCCTTGTCACGCAGCGCCTGCGCCACCGCCAGCCCCGGGAAGATATGTCCGCCGGTGCCGCCAGCCATGATCAATGCACAAGGTTGGGTACTCATGCGCGCCCCCCATGCATCATTTGCCGGTTCTCGAAATCGATGCGCAGCACCACCGCGATGGCAATCATGTTGAGCAGGATGGCCGAGCCGCCGTAACTCATCAGGGGCAGGGTCAGCCCCTTGGTGGGCAAGGCCCCCAGATTCACGCCCATGTTGATGAAGGACTGAAAGCCCATCCAGATGCCAACACCCTGCGCCACCAGACCGGCGAATACGCGGTCCAGCGCAATGGCCTGGCGGCCGATATGCATGATGCGACGCGTCAGCCACAGGAAAAGGCCAATCACCGTCAGCACGCCGATCAGTCCAAACTCTTCACCAATGACCGCCAGCAGGAAGTCGGTGTGTGCCTCGGGCAACCAGTGCAACTTCTCCACACTGCCGCCGAGTCCCACGCCAAAGATTTCACCGCGGCCAATGGCGATCAGCGAATGCGAAAGCTGGTAGCCCTTGCCCAGCGCGTATTTCTCGGTCCAGGGGTCCAGGTAGGCAAAGATGCGTTCGCGCCGCCAGTCGGACAGGGCAATCATCAGGCTGAACGCCACCACCAGAATGGCCGCAATCAGGAAGAACATGCGTGCATTGACGCCACCCAGGAACAGGATACCCATGGCGATCACGGCGATCACCATGAAGGCGCCCATGTCCGGTTCGGCCAGCAGCAGCAGCCCGACGATCGCCACCGCCACCGCCATGGGTGCCACCGCACGGAAGAACCGTTCTTTCACATCCATCTTGCGCACCATGTAGTCCGCGGCGTACAGCAGCACCGCGAACTTGGCCAGCTCGGACGGCTGGAAATTCAGAATACCCAGAGAGATCCAGCGGCGTGCGCCATTGACGCCCTTGCCAATGAAGGGCACAAGCACCGCAATCAGCAGTACCAGCGATGCCACAAAAAGCCAGGGCGCCACCTTCTCCCAGGTCTGCACCGGCACCTGGAAAGCGATCAGGGCACCTACAAACGCCACACCAATCGACACCACATGGCGCACCAGGAAATGGGTGTGCGAATAGTTGGCAAAGCGCGGGTTGTCCGGCATGGCAATCGAAGCGGAATAGACCATCACCAGGCCCCACAGCAACAGGGTCACCACCACCCAGACCAGCGGCTGGTCAAACCCGTGCACGCGCGCTGGCGTGGTGGTGGCCGAAAACGAACCCCGCCCTCCCAGACGCACCGGCAAGGCCGCAGCTGCCGCCGGCGCCATACGTGACGAGAACCAACCTGCAATGGTCTGGAACAGGGCGCTCATGCGGCGTTCTCCATATCCACACCGGCATCCATGGCGAGTTCCTTGACAGCGGCTACAAAGACACGCGCACGGTGCTCGTAGTTGTCAAACATGTCGAAACTGGCGCAGGCGGGCGACATCAGTACCGCATCCCCTGCATGGGCACGCTGGTTGGCCTGCGCTACCGCCTCGCTCATGCTGCCAGCATCCGCCAGCGCAACCCCGGTGCCTTCCAGTGCAGCACGGATCAGCGGCGCATCGCGTCCGATCAGCACCACAGCACGGGCGTAACGCGCCACTGGCGCCGCCAGCGGCCCAAAGTCCTGGCCCTTGCCTTCGCCACCCAGAATCACCACCACCTTGCGGTCGGCGCCCAGTCCCTGCAGGGCGGCGACCGTAGCGCCCACGTTGGTGCCCTTGCTGTCATCAAAGAACTCCACGCCATTGAGGATGCCCACCGGCTCCACACGGTGCGGCTCACCCCGGTATTCGCGCAGGCCGTAGAGGATGGGGCCGAGCGCACAGCCTGCAGCCGCGCTCAATGCCAGGGCCGCCAGCGCATTGCTGGCGTTGTGGCGCCCCCGGATACGCAGGGCGTCCGCAGGCATCAGGCGCTGAATGTGCAGTTCTTCTTCATCGTCCTTGCGTTTCTTGCGCGTTTCGTCTGCTTCCAGCGCACGCACCAGCCAGACCATGCCATTGACGTCTTCGAGCCCATAGTCACCGGGGCGCTTGGGCATGTCGGTCCCAAACGTGGTGTGGGCCCGCTCCTGCGGGCGTTGCAGCTTGACGCGCACCGGCTCTGGCAGCATGGCCATGACTGCAGCATCGTCGCGGTTGAGCACCATCAGTCCGTGCTGACCAAAAATGCGCGTCTTGGCCAGCGCATACGCCTGCATGCTGCCGTGCCAGTCGAGGTGATCCTGCGTGACATTGAGCACTACTGCGGCGGTGGGCTCAAAGTTGCTCACGCCGTCGAGCTGGAAGCTGGACAACTCCAGCACCCAGACTTCAGGAAGGGTATCGGCATCCAGGTGACTGGACAGCGTATCGAGCAGGGTCGGGCCGATATTGCCGGCCACCGCCACGGTCTTGCCCCCGTGGGCCACCAACTGCCAGGTCAGGGAGGTCACGGTGGTCTTGCCATTGGTTCCAGTGATCGCCAATACAGAGGGTGCGTAAGCCCGTGCCGTGCGCAGGGTCTGCAAGGCCATGGCAAACAGACTCAGTTCGCCACCCACATAAATGCCGGCGGCTCGGGCGGTATCGCATACCGGAGCCACCACTTCCGGACTCAAGCCTGGAGAACGGTACACCGCATGCAGGCTCTGGCCTTCCACCAACGCGGCTTGGAATTCACCAGAGACGAATTGCACCTGGGGCAACTCCTGCTGGAGCGTCACCAGCTGCGGCGGTGCAGCACGTGTGTCGGCCACGATCACACTGGCGGCACCGGTGCGCACGCACCAACGCGCCATGGCCAGGCCCGAAGCGCCAAGACCCAGGATGAGGATGTTTTGCCCGGCCAGTGGTTGCAAGGGAGCGTCCGCTTGTCCATCCGGTGCAGCGTCCTGCGCTTCTTCTGGCACGGAC
>CAUJJV010000226.1 GCA_963205375.1 Pseudomonadota bacterium | reverse complement strand
GAACTGGCGCGCAGCACCGAATCCCTGCAGGCGCACCTGCACCGCCAGGCGCTGGGCCTGCGGCTGAGTGCCGAAGACACGGCGGCATTGCGCTTCCTGATCGAGTCCCTCAACGACGACGGCTACCTCGAAGACACACTGGAAGACCTGGCCCGCAGCCTGAACCCCGGTGACGAAGAGCAGCTGTACGACCTGGTGCACCACTTCACGGTGGCGCTGGGTTTGCTGCACAGCCTGGAGCCCGTGGGCGTGGGCGCCCGCGATCTGGGCGAATGCCTGCGCCTGCAAATCCAGGACCAGCTCCGGATTGCCGATGAAGACGGGGGTGACGACGAAGTGCTGCAGGTGGCGCTGGCCATCTGCAAACAACCGATGGAGTTGCTGGCGCGCCGGGACATCAAGCGTCTGGTGCAGTTGGGCGTGGGCAGTGACGCGCTGGTGCGCGAGGCCATTGCGCTGATCGCCCGGCTGGAGCCCAAGCCAGGCCGTCGCTTCATTGATGTGGAGCGCAACATCGTGGTGCCGGACGTGCTGGTCGTGCAGGTGGGCAAGACGGCGGCGGGCGTGCAGCCCAAGTTCCAGGTGCGCCTGAACCCCGATGTGATGCCGCGCCTGCGGGTGCATGACATTTACGCCAACGTGCTGCGCAACCACCGCGGGGGCAAGGACAGCGGCGGTCACGCCATGCTGCAGCAGCGACTGCAGGAGGCGCGCTGGTTCATCAAGAACATCCAGCAGCGCTTTGACACCATCCTGCGTGTCAGCACCGCGATTGTCGAGCGGCAAAAAAGCTTTTTCACCCATGGGGAACTGGCCATGCGCCCGCTGGTGCTGCGCGAAATTGCGGACGAGCTGGGTCTGCACGAATCCACCATCAGCCGGGTGACCACTGCCAAGTACATGGCGACGCCGTTTGGTACGTTTGAGCTCAAGTACTTCTTCGGCTCCGGACTCGGGACCGAGTCGGGTGGCAATGCCTCCAGCACGGCAGTGCGCGCGCTGATCAAGCAGTTCATTGCCTCCGAGAGCCCGAAAAAGCCCTTGAGCGATAACCAGATTTCTGAAATGCTCAAGGAGCAGGGCATTGAATGTGCCCGGCGTACCGTGGCGAAATACCGCGAGGGCCTGAAAATCGCCCCCGCCTCACTGCGCAAGGCGCTATGAACCTCCTATGAACCAGCTTCAACTATTCCTGCCCTGCGCCGCTGGCGTGGAAGACTACCTGGCCCACGAGGTCCACACCCTCACCGGCCTGATGGGCGAAGACCTGCTGACGCGCCGCGGTGGCGTGATGGCGCGGGCAAGCTGGCGGGACGCCATGCGCCTGAACTTGCACTGCCGTCTGGCGCAGCGCGTGCTGGTGCAGCTGTCGTACACCGACTACCGCAACGAGCAGGACCTGTACCGCGCGGCCAGCGAGGTGGCGTGGGAAATCTGGTTCACGCCCAAGCAAAGCATCAAGGTGGAAGTGACGGCGCAACACAGCCCGCTGACCAGCCTGAACTTTGCCGCACTCAAAATCAAGGACGCGGTGTGCGACCGCTTTCGCGACAAGGCCCATGGTGTGCGGCCAGACGTCAATACCCAGTGGCCCGACGTGCGCATCTATGCCCACCTGACCACCGACTCCTGCTCGCTGTACATCGACACCTCGGGTGAGCCGCTGTTCAAGCGCGGCTGGCGCGAGGACAAGGGCGATGCACCGCTGAAGGAAACCCTGGCCGCTGCCATGATCGCCGCCAGCGGCTGGGCCGATGGCGAGGATGACCTGCAGCCCCTGTATGACCCGTGCTGCGGCAGCGGCACGATTGCCATTGAAGCGGCACAGATCGCCTGCAATATCGCACCCGGATCTTTGCGCCGCTTCGCCTTTGAGAAATACGTGCCGTTTCAGCCCCATGTGTGGGCGGCCATCAAGCAGGAAGCGGCAGACGCAGTGGTCAAGCCCGCGCCGGGCCAGAAAGCCCTGATTTACGGCAGCGATGTGTCGCACCGCATGGTGGACTTTGCGCAGCGCAATGCAGAGCGCGCCGGTGTGGCCGATGTGATCGAGTTCCGCGGTGGCGACGCGCTGCAGCGCATGCCGCCCATTGAGGGCGGTGGCGTGATGGTGCTGAACCCGCCGTATGGCGAGCGGATTGAAGTGGGCGGCGTGGCCGCAAGAGTGCCCCCACGCTCCGCCGCTGCGCGGGTCGCTGCCCCCCAAGGGGGTGAATTCCCCTTGGGGCGGCCCGGCGGGGAATTGCCGCAGCAATTTGAAGCACGCTTTGGTGCGCGGGAAGCCGCACAAACCGAAGATGGCGGCGAATTTTTCAGTCAGCTGGCCACGCACTGGAAGAAGAATTTCTCGGGCTGGACGGCCTGGGTGCTGACGCCCGACCTCAAGTTGCCGGGCAAGATGCGCCTCAAGGAGTCGCGCCGCGTACCGATGTGGAACGGCCCGCTGGAATGCCGGCTGTTCAAGTTCGACATGGTGGCCGGAAAGATGGCGCCCAAAGCGGGTAAAGGTGCGCCTTGAACGCCATCGTTCTGGACACCAACATCGTCCTGGACCTGTGTGTTTTTCGTGACCCGGCCGTGGAGCCCCTGCGCCACTCCCTGGACCAGCGGGTATTGCAGTGGATTGCCACGCCGCCCATGCGCGAGGAGCTTGCACGTGTGCTGGCCTATCCCCAGATCATCAAAAGCCTGAACCACCACCAGACCCGCGCAGCGGATGTACTGGCGCGGTTCGATGCGCAGGTGTGCATGGTGGAGGTGGCAGCCAAGGCCGCATTCACCTGCAAGGACGCCGACGACCAGAAGTTCATTGACCTGGCGGTGGCCCACCGTGCGGCGCTGGTGAGCAAGGACCATGCGGTGCTGTGCATGGCCCGGCGCCTGCGCACGCTGGGGGTCGCGGTACAGGCGGTGTTTTCGCCAGAGATGTTGGTGCCCGCATGACCTGGCTGTCGCCGGAGCAGTTCTTCGGATTTCTCAGTGCGGCACTGCTGATCACCCTGTCACCAGGGCCAGACAACCTGATGGTGCTGTCCATCGGGGCCTCGCGTGGACGTCGGCTGGGCATGGCGTTTGGCCTGGGCTGCGGACTGGGGTGTCTGAGCCACACGGTGCTGGCGGCCCTGGGTGTGGGCGCGCTGATTGCGGCGTCGCCCGCGGCATTTCTGGCGCTCAAGCTGGCTGGCGGTGCCTACCTCATGGTCCTGGGCTGGCAGGCCTTGCGCAGTTCCGGGCGTATGAGCCTGCAGGCCGATGGCGCGGTGGAAGTGTCGGTGTGGCAGCTGTTTGGCAAAGGCATGTTTGCCAATGCCATCAACCCCAAGGTGGTGATGTTCTTTCTGGCGTTCCTGCCGCAGTTTGTGGTCAGCGGGCGCGGTGATGCACCCTGGCAGATCGTCCAGCTGGGGGTGCTCTTCACGCTGCAGGCGGCGGTGCTCTTTGGCTTGCTGGGCTACTTTGCGGGCCACGTGGGCCGGTGGCTCCACCGCAACGCCAGTGCAGGCCTGTGGCTGGACCGGATCGCGGGGTGCGTCTTCGTGGGGCTGGGCTTTAAGCTCATTATGGGGCTCTAGCCCCCGTATTCATTGCGCAGTCAGCTATTAACTTTATAGCAATTGATGCCCGCCGTCGGTGGACATGGCGTCCCTGCAGTGGTACGGCAGCACGATGCCCTGGCTGGCATCCTCCACCGCCCAGGCGTGGATGACCGGTGCGTGCGACTGCACGCCACCGAAGATGGTGGCAAAGGCCACATCGGCCGCATCGCGCCCGGTGCCAAAGCGCACCAGGCCCATGGGCATGGCGGTCCCTGAGGGGTCGAAGATGTACCAGCGGTCGCCCAGATACGCCTCGACATACGCATGAAAGTCGGGTGGACCCAGAATCGGGTCGGCACCATAGTCGGTGCCGGTGGTGAAGCTCGCCGGAATGTTGAGCGCGCGGCACAGTGCAATCATCAGGTGAGCGAAGTCGCGGCAGATGCCCACGCGCTCGATCAGCGTATCCACGGCCGAGGTGTTGGTGTTGGACGAGTTGGAGGTGAACGTCACATGGCGCTGCACCCATTCGCGGATGGCCTCCACGCGGCTGTAGCCCTGCCACTGGCCACCGAAGGTGCTGTTGGCCAGTTTGAGCAGGCGGTCCGACTGGCAGTAGCGGCTGGGGTAGATATAGCCCATGACCTCGGGGGGCAGGTTGCGCACCGGCACTTCGGGCACCTGCGCCGGGTTGGAGAAATGGTGTGTCAGGTCGACCGTGGCGCTGTATTGCACCTTGAGCGGTCCGGGCCAGGCGCGCAGGCGCATGTAGCGGTTGCCGTTGACCGGGTCGGTGTGGATCTGCGGATCGATCGCCTGGCTCAGAAACAGGTTCTCGGACGAAATCTGCTGGCTCGCGGTGTGGGCAGCGTGGATATTGAACACAAAATCGGCGCCAAACTGGTCAATTTCGTAGTTCAGTTCGATGTTCAACTGGATGCGGATCATGGGTCACCATAGCAGCTTACGACCCGCTGTGCGCGCCTGTGTAAAGGGGAGACAGATTTACCTGTGCTTAACCTGAAACAAACCGCTGGGTTACCTGGGCCACAGACAATGGATTCAACTTATCGGAGTGTGTTTCCATGAAAGCCATTAAAAGAAGTTGGGTCGTCCTTCTGCTCGGTTTGAGCCTGCTGTGGCTGTGGGCCGATGCCCCGGCGTGGTACGCGATGCAGGGCGTCTTTGCCTGGCGCAACGAGATGTTGCAGTACACCGGGGTACTCGGTATCGGCGTGATGAGTGTGGCCATGGTGCTCGCCATTCGCCCGGTGGCGCTGGAACACCGTTTGCATGGGCTGGACAAGATGTACCGGCTGCACAAATGGCTGGGCATCACCGGTCTGGTGGTCGCCATTGCGCACTGGTTGTGGGTGGAAGCACCCAAGTGGCTGGTGCAGGCCGGCTGGATTGCGCGTCCTGTGCGTGGCCCACGCCCGGCACCCAGCGCGGACTTTGCGGGTTTTCTGCAAGGCCAGCGCGGGCTGGCCGAAGGCGTGGGTGAATGGGCGTTCTATGCGTCGCTGGTGCTGATTGCCATTGCCCTGGTGAAGTATTTTCCGTACCGCCATTTCTTCAAGACGCACCGCTGGATGGCGGTGGTGTACCTGGCGCTGGTGCTGCACTCGGTGGTGCTGATGCGCTTTTCCTACTGGAGCACTCCCCTGGGCGTGGTGATGGCCGGCCTGATGCTGTGTGGCACGGTTGCGGCCGTGATCAGCCTGTTCCGGCGCATTGGCAGTCGGCGCAAGGCCGTGGGTGTGGTCGGCACGCTGGAGACGCTGGACGGAGTGGGGGTCAGCGCGGTGACGGTGCAACTCAAAAGCGCCTGGCCAGGACACCAGGCGGGGCAGTTTGCTTTCGTCAGTTTTGATGCCCGCGAAGGGGCGCATCCGTACACGATTTCCTCGGACTGGAAGGATGATGGCCAGTTGCAGTTCCTGATCAAGGCGCTGGGGGACTACACCCGTACGCTGACCAGCACCCTCAAGCCTGGCGGTGTGGTGGAGGTGGAGGGGCCCTATGGGCGCTTCAACTTCGAGGGCACCAGCCCGCGCCAGATCTGGATTGGTGGCGGTATTGGCATCACCCCGTTTGTCGCGCGCATGAAGGCATTGGCCGCGAATCCGGATGGGCGGGAGATAGACCTGTTTCACACGACTGCGGACGTGGATGAAGTGGCGCTGCAGAAGCTGCGTGATGACGCCCGCAACGCCGGTGTGCGCCTGCACATCCTGGTGGACGCCCGTGATCGACGTTTGACCGGGGATCGCCTGCGCACGGCCGTGCCGGACTGGCGTGTGGCCGACGTCTGGTTCTGCGGCCCCACTGCATTTGGCGATGCCATCCGGCAAGACCTGGTGTCGCAAGGTCTGCCGGCCCTGAACTTCCACCAGGAACTGTTTGCCATGCGCTGACCATGGCGCGCCGCGTGGGTTTATCCCACGCTGGCGTGGATCATGTCGCGTACCCGGGGGTAGATCTGCTGGTTCCAGCGGCGCCCGCTGAACACGCCGTAGTGGCCCACACCGGTCTGGATGTGGTGGGTCTTCCTATACGGGCGGATGCTGCTGCACAGGTCTTGCGCCGCCACCGTCTGTCCTACGGCGCAGATGTCATCGCGCTCACCCTCCACCGTCATCAAGGCGGTGCGACGGATGGCGGCAGGATTGACAGTGCGGCCGCGGTACTGCAGCTTGCCCAGCGGCAGGTCGTAGGTCTGGAATACCTTCTCCACGGTTTCCAGATAGAACTCGGCCGGCAGGTCGTTGACCGCCAGGTACTCGTCGTAGAAGGTGCGAATGGTGTCGGCCTGGGCAATATCACCGTCGACCAGATGGCGGTACATGTCCCGGAAGGACTGTTTGTGCCGTTCCGGATTCATTGCCATGAACGCGCTGACCTGCACAAAGCCCGGGTACACGCGGCGCATGAAGCCTTTGTGGGGCAGCGGCACATGGCTGATCAGGTTCTTTTCAAACCATTCAATCGGCTTGCTGGTGGCGAGTTTGTTCACTTCGGTGGGGTTGACCCGACAGTCCACCGGGCCAGCCATCAGCGTCAGGCTCAAAGGCTGGGCCGGGTCATCGTCTTCGGCCATGATGGCGGTGGCTGCCAATGCCGCCACGCACGGCTGGCACACCGCCACCACATGCGTGCCAGGACCAATGGCCTGCGTGAAGCGGATCATGTGGTCGATATAGTCGTCCAGTCCGAACGGCCCATGGCGCAGTGATACGTCGCGCGCATTGTGCCAGTCGGTGATATAGACATCATGGTCCTGTAACAGCGTCTTGGCGGTCTCGCGCAACAGGGTGGCGAAGTGGCCTGACAAGGGCGCCACCAGCAGCACCGGGGGCTGGTAGGGCAAGTCCTGCGCGTTGTCCTTTTTGAAGCGCAACAACGTGCCAAACGGCATGCCCAGAACCGTCTCTTCGACGACCGGAAACTCGCGCTCACCCACGTTGACGGATGCGATGGCGTACGGCGGGCGTGAATGCGTCAGCCGCAGCCGGGAGAACACGTCCATCGAGGCAGACACTTTACGCAGCAGGCTGTTTTCCGTGTTGTGCATCCACAGGGCGGCAGCACCCCCTTGTGCAAAAAGCCGAAACGGCGACAGCAGGTCGCTCTGCAGTTGGTAGGCCTGGTACAGCATAGGTTTCTCCGGTAGAAATGGGCACTCCTGGTGCGTGACTGGGCGTGGTGCCCTGACTGCAGGCAATTTGCGGGCCACTTCTTGTTGGCACGGCCCTTGCGGCTATCCCCGTGACGTTTCTGGTTTGAGGAGCACCACCATGGCAAAAGCCGTATTGACCATCAGCAGTAAAAACTATGGCGCGTGGGCCCTGCGCGGCTGGCTCGCGGCCCGGCTGGCGGGACTGGATTTCACCGAGGAGGTGATTTCCCCGGATGATCCGGCCATGAAGGCCGAGATGCTGCTGCTCTCCAGCAGCATGCTGGTGCCCTCGCTGCACCACAACGGCATCACCGTCTGGGATACGCTGGCCATCGGTGAATACCTCAACGAGATCAAACCCAAGGCCCATTTGCTGCCTGCCGATGCCGCGGCTCGGGCGCACTGCCGGGCGATTTGCGGCGAAATGCACTCGGGATTCGCCTCGCTGCGTTCCTCGCTGCCGATGAACATCAAAGCCCGCTTTCCGAACTTCAAGGTCTGGTCCCGCGCGCAGGCGGACATTGACCGCATCGTGGCCATCTGGAAAGAGTGCCTGGCCACCTACGGCGGTCCGTACCTGTTTGGCAAGCAGCCGTGCATGGCGGACGCCATGTATGCGCCGGTGGTGACCCGGCTCCTGACCTACGACGTGGCGCTGGACAAGGTGTGCGCGGCCTATTGCAAACGCATCATGGAGCTGCCTGCCATGCAGGAGTGGGTGAAGGAGGCGAAGAAAGAGCCGGACGATATCGACGAACTCGACGCCGAGTTCTAGCCCGCGTCTGAATTGGCAGTAGCCGACGCGCCCTGTGCTGGTGCCTGGCTTTGCATGGTTCTGGTGCTTCCCTGCCTGACTTGGCCGGTGGGGTTAGCTTCTGGCGATGGCAAAGCTCTCCGCGTTGGCTAGCGGCCAGGTGTGCTGGTAGATCAGGGGCAAAGGACTCAGGTCATCCTTGAGCAAGGCCCCGCTGCCCAGTTGGGTGAGGATGAGCTGGGCCAGTGACTTGACCTTGTGGTCGGTGCCGCGGCGCACGATATGGTGGGCGGTAATGTCCTGCGGGTGCTGCAGGCCGGCTGCCTGCACCATTTCCAGCAGCGCGTGCAGCGTCTGCTGGTGAAAGTTGTACACGCGCTCCATCTTGTCAGGCACCACCAGCGACTGCTGGCGCAGCGGGTCCTGTGTGGTCACACCGGTAGGGCAGGCGCCGGTATGGCAATGCGCTGACTGGATGCAGCCCAAAGCAAACATGAAACCGCGCGCGCTGTTGCACCAGTCGGCGCCAATGGCCATCAGCCGGGCAATGTCGAAGGCACTCACGACCTTGCCGGCACAGCCAATCTTGATTTTTTCGCGCAGGTTGACGCCACGCAGGGTGTTGTGCACCAGCAGCAGCCCTTCCTGCAGCGGAGAACCCACATGGTCCGTGAATTCCACCGGGGCTGCGCCCGTGCCCCCTTCGGCACCGTCGACCACGATGAAGTCCGGTGTGATGCCGGTGGACAGCATGGCTTTGACCATGGCAAACCATTCCCAGGGGTGGCCGATGCACAGCTTGAATCCCGTGGGCTTGCCACCAGACAGCGTGCGCAGCTGCTCGATGAACTGCATCAATTCCACTGGCGTGCTGAAGGCGCTGTGGGATGCTGGCGACACGCAGTCCACGCCTTCTGGCACACCCCGGGCCGCAGCGATCTCCGCGGTGACCTTGGGGCCGGGCAGCACACCGCCATGGCCGGGCTTGGCGCCCTGGCTCAGCTTGATTTCAATCATCCGGACCTGGGGGTCACGGGCATTGGCAGCAAACTTCTCGGCGTTGAATGTGCCATCGTCGTTACGGCAGCCGAAGTAGCCCGAACCGATTTCCCAGACCAGATCGCCACCATGCACGCGGTGGTGTTGCGAGATGGAGCCCTCGCCGGTGTCATGGGCAAAGCCGCCGCGTTTGGCACCACCATTGAGCGCCAGAATGGCATTGGCACTCAGTGCGCCAAAGCTCATGGCAGAGATGTTGAACACACTCATGGAATAGGGTTGTGCGCGGTCCGCACCCACAGTCACCCTGAAGTCATGGGTGGTCAGACTGGTGGGAGAGACGGAATGGTTCATCCATTCGTAGCCTTCAGCATGCACATCAAGCTGCGTGCCGAAGGGCTGCTTGTCGGGCTCACCCTTGGCGCGCTGGTACACCAGTGAGCGCTGCGCGCGGGAAAACGGCGCGGCCTCCTTGTCGCTTTCGATGAAGTACTGGCGAATCTCAGGGCGCACAAACTCCAGCATGTAGCGGATGTGGCCAATGATGGGGTAGTTGCGCAATACGGAACGTTTGTCCTGGCGCACGTCATAGATGCCGATGCCTGTGAGAAATCCGCACAGCACCAATGCGCCCAGGCCCTCGCCAAAAGCCAGCAGGCTGAAAAGGCTGAGCAGCAGTCCAAAACAGCTGAGTCCAAAGACGGTGTAGCGAATCGGGAACAGGGTGTTCAGGTAATGCAGCATGGTGGGTTTTCCTTCGGGGTGACAATACACGCCACCAACCATTTTGCACACCCTATGTCTACGAATTCACCCTCCACTGTTGTCATTGCACCTCTGAGTCCCGAGGAGTTTGACGAAATCGATGCCATCCTGGACGACCTGCGCACCCGATTTGAGGAAACACCCCAGTGGGAGTTTTGTGAGGGTTTCATGGCAGCACTCGTCTGTGGCCGCAGGGCCATGGACCCGGAAGAGTATTTGCCAGTATTGCTGGACGCCGGCGACGGCGTCGCGGGGGAGTTGGGCGCATTTGCCGATGCAGCGCAGGCGGCGCGATTCATGGCGCTCTGGCATCGACGCTGGAACGATGTGGCGCAGGGCCTCGCGGCGGAGGTGCAGTCGCTGGATGACGAGCGCGCCTACCACCCCGAGGTGATGGATGTGCGTGGTGCGGTGGCAGCGCTGCCCGAGGCGGAGCGTGCCAGCATGGACGGGGAAAAGCTGCCTTCGTTTGCGCAGGTGTGGGCCGTGGGCTTCATGTATGCGGTAGAGAGCTGGCCCGAAGAGTGGGTGGCTCCGCGTGACAAGGACGCACAGAAATGGCTCGACGGCGCGCTGGAAGCCATTGTGGCGCTGACCGAGGACGATACCGATGAGCCGACGCTGTCGGTGTTTGAAGAAGATGGCCCGCCCAGCGTGAGTGTCAAACGCTTCAACACCTTTGCCGATGCGGTGTGGGCGGTCTACGACCTGCGCGAACTCTGGCGCAATGTCGGTCCCCGTGTGGAAACGGTCCGAAAGGAAGCGGAGCCGGGTCGCAACGATCCTTGCCCATGCGGCAGTGGCAAGAAGTACAAGAAGTGCCACGGC
>CAUJJV010000225.1 GCA_963205375.1 Pseudomonadota bacterium | reverse complement strand
GTGGTCTACGACCGCCAGGGTGCCAACTACTGCGGCCGCCTGTGGTGGATGCTCAAGTGGCTGGGCCATGCGAATGTGGCGGTGCTGGACGGCGGATTTCAGGCCTGGCAGGCCGCTGGGGGCGCCGTGACCAGCGGTGCCGAAGCGCCGCGTGCGGGCACCACTTTTGCGATGGGTGACCCGCTGGTGACACTGGTGGGTGCAGACACCGTGCTGCACAACCTCAACAAGGGAACGCAGCACATCATCGATGCCCGCGGCGCGCCACGCTTTCGCGGCGAGGTGGAGCCCATCGACCCCGTGGCTGGCCATATTCCCGGTGCGTTGAACCGCGTCTTCAGCAGCAATCTGGGCCCGGACGGCCTGTTCAAACCCGCTGCCGTGTTGCGCGCCGAGTTTGAGGCACTGCTGGGCCAGCGCCAGCCCCAAGATGTGGTGCACCACTGCGGCAGTGGCGTCAGCGCAGTGCCCAATATTCTGGCGATGGAAATTGCCGGTCTGGGTCGCACTGCCCTGTTTGCCGGCAGTTGGAGTGAGTGGTGCAGTGACCCCACACGCCCGGTGGCACAGGGCTAGTCTGGAGGAAAGTTCAGTGGCCGCTGTGGGCCAAGCCGCTGACCAGCATCACCAGCGCAATGCCTGACACCAGCCAGGCCACCTGGGCTGCGGTCTCTCGCGCACTGAGGTGCTTTTGCAACTGGGGGATCAGGTCTGCCAGTGCCACATAGATAAAGCTGCTGGATGCCACCACCAGAAAATACGGCAGAAAGTCCTGCAGCTGGTCCACCAGCCAGAAGCCGATCAATCCGCCCAGCGCCGTGACCGCGCCGGCCAGCGACACCTTGACCAGCGCCGCGCGTTTGTTGGTGGAGCCCGAACGCAGCACCATCAGGTCGCCCATGTGGTGCGGAACTTCGTGGGCCAGCACGGCCAGCGAGGCAATGACGCCCAGACGCATATCTGCCATAAAGGCCGAAGCGATCAGCACACCGTCACCAAAGCAGTGCACGCTGTCACCCGTCAACACCGCCCAGCTTCCCGACACCCGCGTTACCGTGTCCGCGTGCGGGTGTCCGTGGTGGTGGGCATGGTCGTGCGGTGCTTCTTCGGCATGGTGGTGCTCATGGCCGTGGTGCCACAGCTCGGCCTTGTCCAGCAGGAAGAAGAACACCACACCGATCAGCAGCGTCATGAACAGGTCGTGCGCGCCCGCCTGGCTCTCGAAGGCTTCGGGCAACAGGTGCATGAAGGCGGTCGCCATCAGCGCGCCAGCGGCCAGGCTCAGCATGTGCTGCGTGTAACGACCCAGCGCACCAAAGCTCAAAGCGGCAGCCAGCCAGACACTGCCAATGCCGGCAGCGAGCGTTCCTAACAAGATTGCTATCAAAGTCATAGCTACTTACGCAGTTTCCTCGGGGGCCAGAGGCCGATTTCATTCACAATTGCCATGCACGAATTGTGCCTGACAATAAAAAGGCCGCCTTGCGGCGGCCTGTGCAGTGCGGCGGACCGGCCCGGGATCAGGCCACGCCCTTGGCCTTGAACCATTCCAGGGCACGTTTGAAGCCATCTTGCGCCGCCTCTTTGCGGTAGCTGGGACGGTAGTCGGCATGGAAGGCATGGGGCGCATCGGGGTACACCACAAACTCCGAGGCCTTTGCTGCAGCGTTGCCCTTGGCAGCCGCCAGCGCGTCTTTCATCTCATTCACGGTGGTCAGCGGAATACCGCCGTCCTGCCCGCCGTACAGCCCCAGCACAGGAGCCTTCAACGTGGCGGCCAGTTGTACCGGATGCTTGGGCGTCAGGGCCGAGGGTGCGCCCACCAGGCGGCCATACCAGGCCACACCCGCCTTGACGTTCTTGCTGTGCTCGGCATACAGCCAGGTGATGCGGCCACCCCAGCAGAATCCGGTGATACCCACCTTCTTGAGGTTGCCACCGTTTTCACCAGCCCATTTGACGGCACCATCCAGATCGCCCATGACCTGTTCATCCGGCACCTTGGAGACGACCTCGGCCAGCAGCTTGGCCATTTCGCCGTACTTGGATGGGTCACCCTGACGGGCATACAACTCGGGGGCGATCGCCAGGTAGCCGGCCTGGGCAAAGCGGCGGCAGGTATCAGCGATGTATTCGTGGACGCCAAAAATTTCCTGGATCACCAGAATCACGGGCAGGTTCTTCTTGCCTTCGGGCTGCGCGTAAAAGAATGGCACCATAAAGCCATCCACATCGTAGATGCCCTCCCCCGTGGCCAGGCCAGCCGACGGTGTTTTGATGGCGGTCTGCGCCATGATAGGCATGGCAGTGGCGGCGTAGCCCACGCCCAGTGCGGCCTTGAGCGCAGTGCGCCGTGTGGCACCCTGCTCGGTGGATGTGCCAGCAGGCAACAGGGCGTCAAATTCGGTTTTCATATTGGTGTGCATGGTTGTCTCCGGGTTGTTTTCTGGATCGCGAGGCAGTGTAGCCAGAAAGCCAAATATCCGCTCAATACAGGGGGATTTCAGAACGGTTCCCCATACCTGGTGGCAAGCTACCGGGTTCAGTGCGCCTTGTCCCAGTTCGGCCCGACACCCACTTCAGCCAGCAGCGGCACCTTGAGTTCGGCGACCCCGGCCATCAGGCGCGGGATCTCGGTCCTGACCCACTCCACCTCGGTTTCCGGCACCTCGAACACCAGTTCGTCGTGCACCTGCATGATCATCTTGGTACCGCGCTGTTCGGCGTCGAGCACCTGCTGCACCCGGTTCATGCTGAGCTTGATCAGGTCGGCTGCAGTCCCCTGCATGGGGGCATTGATGGCGGCGCGTTCCAGCCCCGCCAGCTGCGCGCCCTTGGCAGTCTGGATGCCCGCAAGCTGAAGCCGGCGGCCAAACACGGTTTCCACATAGCCCTGCTGTTTGGCCCGCTCCCGTGTGGTTTCCATGTAGGTCTTTACGCCCGGATAACGCTCAAAGTAGCGGGCGATGTAGTTCTTGGCCGCGGTGTTGTCGATACCCAGATTGCGCGCCAGACCGAAGGCGCTCATGCCGTAGATCAGGCCAAAGTTGATGACCTTGGCGTAGCGGCGCTGCTCGCTGGACACCTGGTCCACGGCCACGCCAAACACTTCGGCCGCAGTGGCGCGGTGCACATCCAAGCCCGCATGGAAAGCGCGCAACAGCGCCGGGTCATCGCTGATGTGGGCCATGATGCGCAGCTCGATCTGGCTGTAATCGGCGCTGGCGATCACGCTGCCCGCAGGCGCCACAAAGGCCTCGCGCACGCGCCGCCCCTCCGCAGTGCGGATCGGAATGTTTTGCAGATTGGGGTCGCTGCTGGAAAGCCGCCCGGTGACCGCAACCGCCTGCGCGTAGTGCGTGTGCACGCGGCCCGTGCGCGGCAGCGCCAGCTGGGCCAGCTTGTCGGTGTAGGTGCCCTTGAGTTTGGCCAGACCCCGGTGCTCCAGCAGCTTGGCGGGCAGCGGGTAATCTTCGGCCAGTTTTTCCAGCACCTCTTCGTCGGTGCTGCGGGCACCGGTGGCGGTCTTCTTGACCACGGGCATGCCCAGCTTGTCGAAGAAGATTTCGCCGAGTTGTTTGGGGCTGCTCAAGTTGAACGGCTGGCCCGCTATTTCGTAGGCCTCGGTCTCCAGCTGCAGGATGCGCTGACCGAGCTCATGGCTTTGTTTGGCCAGGGTGGGCGCATCGATCAGCACGCCGTTGCGCTCGATCCGGTACAGGGTTTCACTGCTGGCGATCTCTAGTTCGTAAATGAACTTCAGCTTGTCATTGGCCTGCAACTGAGGCCACAGCACTCGGTGCACATCCAGCGTCTGGTCCGAGTCTTCGGCGGCGTATTCGGCCGCCTTGGCGATGTCCACCTGGTCAAAACAGATCTGGCTGGCGCCCTTGCCGCACAGGTCTTCAAAGGTGATACCGCTGCGCCCCAGGTGGCGTTCGGCCAGGCTACTCAAACCATGGGGCATGTGGACTTCCAGCACATAGCTTTGCAGCATGGTGTCGTGGGCGTAGCCCTGCACTTCGATGCCGTGGTTGGCAAACACATGGCGGTCGTACTTGATGTGCTGGCCCAGCTTTTTGGCGGCCGGGTTTTCCAGCCAGGGTTTGAGCCTGGCCAGTACCTCTTCGCGGTTCAACTGCTCGGGCGCACCGGGGTAACGGTGCGCCACCGGGATGTAGGCAGCCGAGCCCGGCTCCACGCTGAAGGAAATGCCCACGATTTCGGCGCGCATCTCGTCCAGCGAGGTGGTCTCGGTGTCCAGCGCCACGAGTTCGGCGGCCTGCAGCTTGGCGAACCAGCGATCGAACAGCTCCCAGGTCAGGATGGTGTCGTGCACCAGGTCACTGACACGGGGTGCAGGGGTGGCGGCTTCGGGCTCATCGAACAGACCGCGCTCGCCTTGCCGCGTCTGCCCGTCGACGGGCTCAGGGCGAACGGGAGTAGACGCGGCGGCCACAGACTTGGCCAGCCCCTTGAACCCATATTTTTCATAAAAAGTGGCCAAAGCCCCCGTATCCTGTGCGCTCACAGCTATGGAATCCATAGCAGGCAAACCGGGCACCCAGCCGTTCAGATCACAGTCGGTCTTGATGGTCAGCAGCGTGCGGCCCGTGGGCAACCAGTCCAGTGCATTGCGCAGGTTCTCACCCACCACACCCTTGATATTGGCCGCGTTGTCCACCACGCCCTGGAGGGAGCCGTATTCCTGCAACCATTTCACAGCGGTCTTGGGACCTACCTTGGGTACGCCGGGCACGTTGTCCACGGTATCGCCCACCAGCGTCTGGTAGTCCAGCATCAGCCGCGCAGGCACGCCAAATTCGGCTTCCACCCCGGCCAGGTCACGGCGCTTGCCGTTCATGGTGTCGATGATGGTGATGTGTTCATTGACCAGTTGGGCCAGGTCCTTGTCGCCGCTGCTGATGATGACCTCAATGCCCTGGCTGGCCGCCGCTACCGCCAGGGTGCCGATCACGTCATCCGCTTCCACCCCCGGAACATCCAGTACCTTCCAGCCCAGGTGGCGCACCACCTCGTGGATCGGTGCGATCTGGCTGCGCAAGTCATCAGGCATAGGGTCGCGGTGCGCCTTGTACTGCGGGTAGATTTCGTCCCGGAACGTCGGGCCTTTGGCATCGAACACGCAGGCCACGTAGGCAGCCGGATATTCCTTGCGCAGGCTGTTCATCATGTTGATCATGATGCGAATGGCGCCGGTCTTCTGCACCGTGCCGTCGGGCAGCGTGATGCTCATGGAGTCGCCGCCCGCAAAGAAGGCGCGGTACAGGTAGCTGGAACCATCGACCAGCAACAGGGTCTGGCGTGGTGTGTTGGGGGTTTCACTCATGGGGGCATTTTGCCTGCGCGCCGGCAGGCCCGACCACCTGCCCCCCTACAATTGGCCCATGGCGGTTTATACAGAGGTCTCCTTCGACGAGGCCAGCACATTTTTAGCTTCGCTCAAGTTGGGAACCCTCCAGTCCATGGAGGGTTGTTCCGGCGGCATCGAGAACACCAATTACTTCGTTACCACCGACCAGGCAGCCTACGTGCTGACCCTGTTCGAGCGGCTGACGGCGGAGCAGTTGCCGTTTTACCTGCGCCTGATGAAGCACCTGGCGGTGCACGGCATTCCGGTACCTGACCCGGCCGCCAACCGTGACGGCGATGTACTGCACAGTCTGGGTGGCAAACCGGCCGCCGTGGTCAACCGCCTGCGGGGCAAGAGCCAACTGGCGCCCTCGGCGGCCCACTGTGCCGCGGTAGGCGACATGCTGGCGCGCATGCACCTGGCCGGGCGCAATTTCGAGATGCAGCAGCCCAACCTGCGCGGACTGCCCTGGTGGAACGAAACCGTGCCCGTGGTGTTGCCTTTTCTCGCCCCCGAGCAATCCGCCCTGCTCCAGAGCGAGCTGGCCTACCAGAACCATGTGGCCACCCTGTCCACCTACGGCGCCCTGCCACGCGGGCCCATCCACGCCGACCTGTTCCGCGACAACGTCATGTTTGCGGTGCCCACGGCGCCAGACCAGGCACCGGAGCTGACCGGTTTCTTCGACTTCTACTTTGCCGGTGTGGACACCTGGCTGTTTGACATTGCCGTGTGCCTGAACGACTGGTGCGTGGACCTTGCCAGCGGCACGGCAGACGCAGAGCGCACCGATGCCTTTCTGGATGCCTATGGCCAGGTGCGCCCGCTACAGGCCCAGGAACGCACGCTGCTGCCCGCCATGGCGCGGGCCGGCGCCTTGCGCTTCTGGCTGTCGCGTCTGTGGGATTTTCACCTTCCGCGTGAGGCCTCGATGCTCCAGGCCCACGACCCAACCCATTTCGAGCGCGTCCTGCGCCAGCGCATCCACCAACCCTTGGTCCTTTCATGAAACTCCAGATTGTTCCGGCCGGCCAGGGTGTGCAGTGGGTCAAACAGGGCATGCGCACGTTCTGGCGCCAGCCGCTGGCGCTGTCTGGCCTGTTCTTCATGTTCATGGCGGCCATGTCCCTGCTCAGCATGGTTCCGCTGCTGGGCAACATCCTGGCACTGGTGATCCTGCCCGGCGCCACGCTGGGCCTGATGGCGGCGACCAAGGAAGCGCTCACCGGAAAGTTCCCCATGCCGGTGCTGCTGGTCAGCGCATTTCGGGCCGGAAAGCAGCAGTTGCAGGCCATGCTGCTGCTGGGCGCCATCTATGCGGCTGGCTTCCTGCTGGTACTGGGCATCTCCGCCCTGGCCGATGGTGGCAAGTTCGCGCAACTGTACCTGGTGGGTGGCGCCATGTCGGTCGAACTGCTGCAGGCCCCGGACTTCCAGCTGGCAGTCCTGCTATCGATGGCTTTGTACCTGCCGTTGTCACTGCTGTTCTGGCACGCGCCAGCCCTGGTGCACTGGCATGGTGTGCAGCCGGTGAAAAGCCTGTTCTTCAGCCTGGTGGCCTGCCTGCGCAACTTCTGGGCGTTCACCTTGTTCGGTCTGGCCTGGATGGGCGTCTTCGTCGGCATGGGCACGGCGGTGTCGCTCGTGGCTTCGCTGCTGGGCAGTGTGGAGGTGGTCAGTGTCATGATGTTTCCGCTGGCCATGCTGATGGCAGCGATGTTTTTCACGTCGCTCTATTTCACGTTCCACGACTGCTTTGAAGAGACTGCCAGCGATAGCGTGTAGCCCGCCATGCCCAGCGGGGTGACACGGTTGCGTCCCGGCTTTGTCACAACTTCGTCACACAGCGACGCCATGATTCTCGGGTTCTTACACTCACGAGGTCATTTGCATGTCGAACGCCAGCCGCTCTCCTTCTGACATCTTCAACAACGAAGACTCCAACACCACGGCCAACCCTCACTTTGACGCCGTCCTGGCTGCCCGCCTGAGCCGGCGCAACGTGCTCCTGGGTTCCGCCAGTGCAGCCGCAACCACGGTGCTTGGCAGCGCTGCATTGACCGGCTGCGCAACGGCTGGCGGTGCTGGCAACGGCGCAAGCACCCTGTCTGCCCCTCTGCGTTCCATGGGCTTTGCAGCAGTCGGCAAAAGCCTGGCCGACAAGGTCGTTGTGCCCGCCGGCTACAACGTGCAAGTCATTTACGCGCTGGGTGATCCACTGCGCGCAACCACTCCAGCGTTCAAGAATGACGGCACTGACACCGACTGGGAAAGCCGCGCCGGCGACCACCACGACGGCATGGAATATTTCGGACTGGATGCCCAGGGCAAGCCCGCGCTGAACGCCACCACCCGCGCCCTGCTGGCTATCAACCACGAGGCCACCACCGACGAGAAACTGAGTTCGTTCTTCATCCACGCCAACGGTGGCGCCTCCACCCTGCCACGCCCTGCCGCTGAAGTGGACAAGGAGCTGGCTATCCATGGCCTGTCCGTGGTGGAAGTCTCCGCCCAGAACGGTCAGTGGAGTTTCAATGCCGGATCCGCATTCAACCGCCGTGTCACCACCATGACCGATGTGCTGATCCACGGCCCGGCCCGAGGCAGCGAGCACCTGGTGACCAAGTTCAGCGCCGACGCTACGCGCGCCCGCGGCACACTGAACAACTGCGGCACTGGCAAGACCCCCTGGGGCACCTTTGTTTCGGGCGAAGAAAACTGGTACGGCTACTTCTTCCGCGATGCCAAGGACGACGAACGCCGTGGCAAAAAGGACAAGCAGGTTGCAGCCTTGAACCGCTATGGCCGCAAGGCCGGTGCGGCCAGCCGCCACGGCTGGGAGAGCGCGGGCAGCGATGACCGTTTCGTGCGCTGGAACAATGGTGCGCTGGGTGCCAGCGCCTCCGCCGACTACCGCAACGAGATGAACACCTTCGGCTACGTGGTGGAAATGGATGCCTACGACTCCCGCCAGGCCGTGCGCAAGCGCACGGGTCTGGGCCGCTTTGCTCACGAGAGCGTGAGCTTTGCGAAACCCGTAGCGGGTCAGCCAGTGGTGGCCTACATGGGCGACGACGCACGCAACGAATACATGTACAAGTTTGTGTCTGCCGCCAAGTGGGATGCTGCAGATGCCAACCCCGCCAACCGCCTCGCCACCGGCGACAAGTACCTCGACAAAGGCACGCTGTACGTGGCCAGCTTCAAGGACAACGGCACGGGCGAATGGATTGAGTTGTCGATGAACAACCCCATCATTGCCGCCAACCCTGACTTTGAATTCAAGAGCGATGCCGATGTGGCCATCTTCACCCGCCTGGCAGCAGACGCCGTGAGCGCCACCAAGATGGACCGTCCGGAGTGGGGCGGCATCAACCCGCGCAACGGCGAGTTCTACATGACACTGACCAACAACAGCAACCGCACGGTCGACGGCGACGCCGGACTGGACGCGGCCAACCCACGCTACTACAGCGACATGAAGGGCAGCAAGGAAAGCAAGGGCAATGTGCACGGCCACATCATTCGCGTGGCCCAGGCGAACCCGGCAGACACTTCCTTCAAATGGGACATCTATGTGTTTGGCGCCGAATCGGATGCCGACAAATCCCGGATCAACCTCTCCAACCTCACCGATGCCAACGACCTGTCATCGCCCGACGGCCTGGTGTTCAGCGAGGCTACAGGGCTGTGCTGGATCCAGACCGACGATGGTGCCTACACCGACAAGTCCAACTGCATGATGCTGGCGGCCATTCCGGGCCAGGTGGGCGACGGTGGCAAGAAAACCCTGGCGTACAAGCGCACGGATGGCAGTGAGAAGCGCGTCGACACCTTTGTGGGCAAGGCCCCCACCGAGGACACCCTGAAGCGCTTCCTGGTAGGCCCCAAGGACTGTGAGATCACCGGCCTGTGCGAAACACCGGACGGCAAGGCGATGTTCATCAACATCCAGCATCCCGGCGAAACCACCAAGATGGCGGACATTGGCGACGCGTCGAAGTACACCAGCCAGTGGCCTGCGAACGCGGGTTATGGCGCTGGCAAGCGTCCCCGCTCTGCCACCATCGTGATCACCAAAGCCGACGGCGGCGTGATCGGAAGCTAAACCGATTCATCGGTAGCAAAGGGCGCGCTAAGGAATCCCCGAAAGCGCGCCCGACCGCCCCTTTTTTATCTAGTCATTCGACATTTGATGTGTGCACCGTCGCATTGCGGCTGGCATTGGCATAGGCCTTCTTCCTGAGCACATCAACGATCAATCAGCCATGAAATCTTCATAGAAGTTTCATGGTCGCGACATATTCAATCGCCAGACTCGCTGCCTGTTATGTCGAAGTTAGATGTGACGAATTTACAACCTGAAATTGGAGTGAGAAATGTGGAATAAAACTGCTGTGGCCTTGACTGCCGCAATGATGGTCGCTGGAGCGCAAGCTGCGGAACTGGCATCCGAGAAGGATGTGAAATTTGAAGTCAATGTGGACGTTGGCGCCTATTACGTGAGCCAGCGTAACGCTGCTGGCAAAGAAATCAGTGAGCTCAAGGGCAAGGGATTGAATCAGGTCGAAATCAAGGCCAGCCGCATGATCGATGCTGACATCTCCATCTTCGGTGAGATTGAAGTGGACTACGATCCAGTCGTCGACAACAGCGCCTTCACCTCCGACGACACACGCGTTGGCATCGATAGCAAATCCATGGGCAAGCTCAGCATTGGCCAGTTTGACAGCTACATGGAAGACAACGTGATGGAAGTCCTGGGCTTTTACCACGGTGAAAACCCGGTCATGACGGAACCCTCTGCGAGCAACGACGGCCGCCACGTTCAGTATGCGAAGAAGTTGGGCGATCTGACATTTGCCGTTGACTACACCTCGGCCCCTGGCCCAGCTGCCACCAATTCAGAAAACTCCAACGGTTACGCCTTGTCCGCAACCTACAAGTTGGGCGACCTGACCCTGGGTGCTGGTTATGGCGAACTGGCCAAATATACGACCGGCGGCACGGCAGGCACGCTGAATACAGACAAGATCTCCATGGGTTTGGCCGCGACCTATGCCATGGGTAATCTCAGCTTGAAGGGCCTGTATGCCCAGATCGAAGGCGTGAATAAAGTCAAAACCAGCTACACAGGCGTTGGCCTCACCTATGTGATGGGTGCAGTGGACTTCGGGTTGGCAATGCAAACAGTCAGTCCTGACAACGGTGGCCAGCGACGTGACGAATGGGCTGTGGGCGTTGGCTACACCCCGTTCAAGGGCATGCAGGTTTATCTTGACTTCGCCGGTCTGTCCAAAGCCAACGGCGAAGGCGACGGTGCTGAACTGGGTATCAAATACACGTTCTAATTTCTTGTTGATTTCTCGAAGGTTATTTACAGCCCAGGATTTCCTGGGCTTTTTTTTCGCCTGTCTAAGCCAATTCGTCAGTAGCAAAGGGCGCGCCAAGGAATCCCCGAAAGCGCGCCCGACCGCCCCGCACCGGCGGTGCAGTCAGTGCGTAGCGCGGGAAGCGCTGCAGGAAACGGCCGATCGCAATGCGCCCTTCCAGCCGCGCCAGGCTCAAGCCTGCGCACTGGTGGATACCAAAGCCAAACGCCAGGTGGCGGTTGTTCTGGCGTGCCAGAACGAGCTGGTCCGGGTGTTCAAACTGCAACGGGTCGCGGTTGGCCGCGCCGATGCACAGCGTCACCAGCGCCCCCTCAGGCAATGCCACCCCACCCACTTCGCAAGCCCGCAGCGCGCGCCGGTTACCCAGCTGGTTGGACGACTCAAACCGCAGGAATTCATCGACAGCAAGTGTCAAACAGGCCTCCAGCCCCAGTGGATCCTGCGCAAGCCGCTGCATATTTGATAGCAAACCCGCTTTGGCTTCCGTGTGTTCCTGCAATGCCACCAGCGCGTTGCCAATCAGGTTGGTCGTGGTCTCGTGGCCCGCGTTGAGAATAAAGATGCAGTTCTGCAGCAGTTCCACTTCGCTGAGCTGCTCACCACTGGATTCGCCCTGGATCAGGCGCGTGAGCACATCGTGCTCCGGGTCCCCCGGATGGCGCCGTCGCTCGGCCACCAAGCCCTTCAGGTAGGCCAGCATGTCCAGCACGGCCTGGTTGCCTGCAGCTTGTTGCTCGGGGCTCAGGCGCGGTTCGAGCGCCCCCAGCACCGCCAGCGACCAGCCGCGCAAGGGAGCGCGGTCGGCATGGGGAACGCCCAGCAGGTTGCCAATGATTTCCACCGGTATGGCCGACGCAAAGTCCTCGATCAGGTCACCGCCGCCCTGGGTCTCCATCCGGTCCAGCAGCGCATCCACCAGCGTGACCAGACCCGGCTCCATTTCGGCAATGGCGCGGCGGGTGAGCGCGCCCATGATGAGCTTGCGCACACGGGTGTGCAGCGGTGGGTCGTTGAATACCAGGCTGGTGGTGTGGTGCGCAAACAGCGGCGCGGGGTGGGCCGCGTCGTACGGTGGTACGTTGTACTTGGGTGCAAACTCCAGCTTCTTGTCCGAGCAGAACGTCTGGGCATCGCGGTATACCGCCACCAGGTCGGCGTAGTGCGTCAGGAAGCAGGAGCCATCGGGCATCTGCCGAACGGGCGCGCTTTCGCGCAACGCCGCATATACAGGGTACGGATTGGCGTAGAAGTCGGCCGGCAGGTCCCGCAGGTCGAAGCTCTGTGCAATCTCACTCGCACGCCCGGCCGACACGGCTGGTGTGATGGAGAGACCGGACATGGAAGTCATCCGGCGACGGAAGCATCCACCCGCTTGCGGGTGCGCGGCTTGAGCAGGGGCGGGCTGGGTTCGCCACCCAGAATCACCGCGCGCAACTGCGCAATGGTGTGCGAATGCAGTTGCGACACCCGTGCCTCGCTGACGCCCAGCGCACTGCCGATCTCGTGCATCTTGAGCTCGCCCTCGTAGTACAGCCGCAGTACCTGCTTTTTCTGGTCAGGCAGGTCCTGTATGGCATCCAGCAAGGCCTGGCGCAAGGCAGACCGCTCCAGCACCCGCAGGGGGTCGATGTTGAACGCCGCGCAGTAGTCCAGATAGGGCTGGGCGTTGTCGCTGCCTCCCAGGTCCTCCAGCGAGATGAGCGAATAGCCCTGCACATCCTGCAGCATGCGCTGGTATTCGGAAATATCCAGCCCCAGTGCCTGTGCCACTTCCGACTCCAGCGGAGGCCGCCCCTTCTGGTGTCCCAGCCGCTGGATCACCTGCTCTGCGGCCCGCATGGCCCGGCGCAGACTGCGGCTGCCAGGGTCGTTGGCGCGCAGTCCGTCCAGCATGGCGCCCTGCGCACGCTGTGCGACATAGTTGTCAAAGTGGCTGCTGGTGGTCTCGCGGGTCCAGCGCAGGATTGCGTCGATGAGTCCCACCATGCCGTCCTGCACCAGATCGTCCCGCTCCACGCTGGTGGGCAGCTTGCGCGACAAATTGCGGGCGATTTTCTCCACCACGGGCGTCTTGTCGGCAACTAGCCGCGCAAAGCCGGAACTGGAAAGATCGTCGTTGGTACGCATACCTGCAATGTCACACCGGATTGAATGAACGACTCCAACTCTACCGCAGGAAGGGGCCGGCTGAATAGATACCCCTGGTAGGTATAACAACCCTGCCCCGCCAGATAGTCGCGCTGCTCGGCGGTTTCCACTCCCTCGGCAATCACCGCCAGCCCCAGGCTTTCGGCCAGGACGATGACCATTTTCGAGATGGCCGCGTCGTTCGGGTCCATCAGGATGTCCCGCACAAAACTCTGGTCAATCTTCAACTGGTCCAGCGGCAAACGCTTGAGGTAGGACAGCGAGGAATAGCCCATGCCAAAGTCGTCCAGGGAAAAGCCCACGCCGATGCTCTTGAGCCGAACCATCCGGGCGATGACGTCTTCCACGTTGGTGACCAGCATGCCCTCGGTCAATTCCAGCTTGAGGCGATGGGGACTGGCGCCGGTGCGCTCCAGGGTTGCCAACACCTGATCTGCGAAATCCGGCTGGTGGAACTGGCGGGGACTGACGTTTACCGCCACGCTCAGATGGGCCATTGCGGGCAGCTTCGCCCAGGCCGCCAGCTGATGGCAGGCGGTTTCCAGCACCCATTGACCCAGCGGAAGGATCAGTCCGGTTTCTTCCGCCAAGGGGATGAAGTCCGCCGGCGACACCTGGCCGCGCTGCGGGTGTTGCCAGCGCACCAGCGCCTCGGCTCCTGTGGGCTGCGCTTGGTCATTCACCTGCGGCTGGTACACCAGCCGGAACTGGTTGCTTTCCAGTCCCTCGCGCAGGTCCTTCTCGAGGTTGGCGCGCTCGGCAATTGCCTGGTGCATGCTGGGGTCAAAGAAGCGGTAGGTGTTGCGACCCGCCGCCTTGGCCTGGTACATCGCCATATCGGCGCGTTTCAGGGGTTCCTCAATACCTTCGAGAAAGTCGCCAAACAGGGTGACGCCGACGCTGGCTGCATTGAGGTGGCTGTAGGTACCCAGCTGGTGTGGCTGGGCCAGCACTTCGAGGATTTTCTCGGCCACAATGCGCGCCTGCTGGGTAGCGGCCAGCGTGTCCTCGCTGAGCTCTTCGAGCATCACCACAAACTCATCGCCCCCCAGCCGCGCGACCGTGTCGCCCTGGCGCAGACACGTCGACAGCCTTTGCGCCACTTGCTGCAACAGCATGTCGCCCATGAAATGGCCATGGGTGTCGTTGAGCACCTTGAAGTTATCGAGGTCGACAAACAGCAGTGCGCCCTTGCGCTGGTGCCGCGCCCACACGGCCATGGCATGGGCCAGGCGGTTCATCAGCATCCGCCGGTTGGGCAGGCCCGTCAGCACATCGAAATACGCCAGATTCTGGATCTGCGACTCCGACGCTTTGCGCTCGGTAATGTCCTGGGCAATGCCTACCGCATAGTGGGGCGCACCGTCTTCCCCCCGCTGCACATCGGCCTTGAGCCGGACCCAGTGCACGGCATCTGCCACCACAATGCGCTGCTCAAAATCGAAACCGACACC
>CAUJJV010000224.1 GCA_963205375.1 Pseudomonadota bacterium | reverse complement strand
GATGGCCCAGCCACCTGCGGCCAGATCAATCGGTGAGCAGACCGACGCCACAGCCTGGACCACCTCGCTGGCCGCCTGGCCCATTTCACCGGCCCAGCGCATCAGTGCGTTGCCGCCCAGCGAGATGCCCACCGCGACAATCGGTCCCGCGTGCTGGTGACGAAACCGTCGAAGGATCCAGTCGATCTCCTCAAAATCACCCGAGTGGTAGGCGCGCGGGCCATGGTTGAGTTCACCACTGCAACCCCGGAAATGTGCCACCGCGAACGCCATGCCGCGTTCCTGGCAGAAATCGGCAAATGCTTCAGCGTAATGACTGCGCGAGGAACCTTCCAGACCGTGAAACATGACCATCAGTGGTTTGTCACTCACAGGCTCGCCGATCGAGTCAACGGGACCTGCCGACACCAGGAGATCCACATCAATGAAGTCACCATCCGGCGTGGTCCAGCGTTCGCGGCGATATTGGGGGGGCGGACCAAACACCCGCCTGGAATAGAGGGCAGGCCAGATAGTCTGGAGGTTGCCTCCAGGCAACCAGACGGGTGCTACATAATTCATAGCTTATTACACAATAATGACGAGGCCTGACGGCCTGAAGTAGCAATATTTCCCTGTGAAATCGGTTGTTGCATCAATGCAGCACCTGTGCCACATCCGCGCTCGCCTCGGCGGCGTGTTTGGTGCCCGGGCTCGCATGGTGCACGACCATGCGCCAGCCCTGCGCAGTTTTGTGAAACACGTTGGTGGCCACCACGTAGGCGTGGCGCGGACCTTCGGGCGTCATCACCTCGATGCGTTCCACCAGGCTGTGAACGGCGCTGGCAACCGACTCCACCCGGCGCAGGTGCTGCGGCGAGGCCTGAATGGTGCCGTTGGCAAACATGGCCTCGAACGCGGCGCGAATCGCCACCGGCCCCATCAGTCGCGGGCCGCCCGGGTGCACGCAGACTATGTCGTCCTCATCAGCCCAGCAGGCCATGAGCTTGTCCACCTCGCCATGCTGCATCGCGTCATAGAACGCGGCTTCAACGTCGTCTGGCGTGCCGCCGAAGGCGGCGGCCTGGAATTTGGCTTTGATCATGGGTTGCCGGCAGGGATGGAGCTTTGATTTTGCAGTGGTTTGGCCTGGTTCGGACACGGGCAGCGCAGGTACCTGACAGCCGGGGCTTGAATCCGGCATTTTTGCCATGCAGATATGCTAGCCTCTTGGATTGTCTTTTGGAGATATGCACATGAAACGCTGGCTCATCACATTGGCTGCCATTTTTACGCTGACGGCTTCGCTCACAGGCTGCGGCTATAACGACTTTCAGCGTCTGGACGAACAGACCAAGTCGGCTTGGAGCGAAGTGCTTAATCAATACCAGCGCCGTGCTGACTTGGTGCCCAACATCGTCGCCACCGTCAAAGGCGAGGCCAATTTCGAGCAGGAAACGCTGACCAAGGTGATTGAAGCACGGGCCAAGGCCACATCGATTCAGGTCACGCCCGAAACGCTGAATAACCCGGAGGCATTTAACAAGTTCCAGGCTGCGCAGGGTGAGTTGGGCAGCGCCCTGTCGCGCCTGATGGCGGTGAGTGAGGCCTACCCCAACCTGAAGGCCAATCAGGGATTTGCCGACCTGCGGGTTCAGCTTGAAGGCACCGAAAACCGCATCACCGTCGCGCGCAACCGCTACATCCAGGCGATCCAGGAGTACAACGTAATTGCCCGCAGTTTCCCGACCAACCTGACTGCCATGGTATTCGGCTATCAGGCCAAGCCCAGTTTCACTGTCGCCAACGAAGCGCAGATTTCAACGCCACCAACGGTTGATTTCAAGAAGTAAATGCACATGTCGCCAGGCCTTTTTGGCTTTCGTCCATCCGGGCGCGGGCTGACATGGCTGCGTTCCGCACTGGCTTGGATTGGTCTGGCGCTGTTTCTTGCCATTTCGGCGACTGCCCAAGGCGTGTTGCCGGTCCCGCCGCTGGGCGCCCGGGTGATCGACACCTCCGGCACGCTGGACGCGGCACAACAGCAGGCACTGGAAGCGAAGCTGGCCGCATTTGAGGCGACCAAGGGGTCGCAAGTGGTGGTCTACCTGCTACCCACCACGCAACCGGAAGACATTGCCAGCTTTGCCAACCGGGTGGCCAATGAATGGAAGATCGGGCGGCGCGCTGTCGGTGATGGTGTTCTGGTCATCGTCGCCAAGAACGACCGCAAGGTCCGCATCGAAGTGGCCAAGACGCTGGAAGGAGCCATTCCCGATCTGGCGGCCAAACGCATCATTGACGAGGTCATCACGCCCCGCTTCAAGCAGGGTGACTTTGCGGGCGGGCTGGATGCTGCGGTGACCCGAATCACCGCACTGATATCAGGCGAAGCCCTGCCCGAACCCGTGCGCTCGACCCAGACCGGACCTCTGGCCGCAATGGGGATGGAGTGGATGGATTTCCTGATCTTCATGCTGTTTGCCGTGCCCATTGCTTCTGCGGTGGCACGCAGTGTGTTCGGGCGCAAGCTGGGTGCAGTGATCACCGGCGGCGGAGTGGGGGTGTTGGCCATGGTCGTCACGGCCAGCCTGCTGATCAGTGGCCTCGCCGCCGTGGCCGCGCTGATTTTCACATTGCTCTCGGGTTCATTCACACCACCCTCATCGGGCCGCGGGCCGCGCAGCGGCGGTGGACTGGGTGGGGGCGGATGGGGCGGCGGCACCGGTGGGGGATGGTCCGGTGGCAGTGGTGGTGGCGGGTTCAGTTCCGGTGGCGGCGGCGATTTTGGGGGCGGTGGCGCCTCGGGCAACTGGTAACGGGAGCCGAACAACATGTTGAACCGACTCAAGACAACCCTCAGGCACCGGTGGCTGGACGAATCCGACACCCGCCGGACCTTTGGCAGTGATCTGCTGGGGCGTCTAACGCGCCGGGTTGCTGCCAGCGAACGAAGGCACAGTGGGGAGATCCGCATTTGTGTAGAGGCGGGCCTTCCGTTGAGTTATTTGTGGCGTCATCTATGGCACAAGACGCCGATACGGTTGTTGTGCCGCGAGCGCGCCCTGTCCATGTTCGGCAGGCTGCGGGTGTGGGACACCCAACAGAATAACGGCGTGCTGATTTATCTGTTGCTGGCGGAGCGCGAAATTGAGCTGGTGTCCGACCGCGGGCTCAAGGCCTTTGTGACTGACGCGCAGTGGCAGGCGATGGTCCAGCGCATGGGAACAGCCTTCACCGCCGGGCGCTTTGAGGATGGCCTGACACAGGCACTGGAGGAGGTGTCCGCCGTGCTGGTATCCAACTTCCCTGAGTCCGCTGACACTGCCGGGCCCAACGAACTGCCCGATTCGCCAGTGTTGAATTAAATCTCGCCGGATACTGGCAACACCAAAAGAACAAAACCCCTGATCTTTGCAGATCAGGGGTTTTTCGATAACCAGTCTCGCTACGCAACAATCACGCCGCGAGCAAGGTGTTATTTTTTCTGACGATACTTGCGCAGAGCAGCGATCTGGGCCGCCATGACAGCCAGTTCGGACTGTGCACGGGCGATATCCAGCTCGCCCTTGGCATTCTTGAGTGCCTCTTCTGCGGCAGCCTTGGCTGCGTTGGCTTTCTCGTCGTCCAGATCCTTGCCGCGAACGGCGGTGTCAGACAGCACGGTTACGCGGTTGGGTTGCACTTCCAGAATGCCGCCGGCCACGAACACAAATTCTTCGCTGCCATCGGCCAATTCGATCCGCACCGAACCGGCCTTGATACGGCTGATCAGCGGCGTGTGGCGCGGATAGATGCCGAGTTCACCAGCCTCACCAGGCAAGGCCACGAATTTGGCTTCGCCGGAGAAGATGGATTCCTCTGCGCTCACAACATCAACATGGATGGTGCTCATATCAGTTCCTTGAAAGGTGAGTGCAAAGCCTGTGGCTTACGCAACCTTCTTCGCCTTTTCGAACGCTTCGTCGATGGTACCGACCATGTAGAACGCCTGCTCGGGCAGGTGGTCGCATTCGCCGTTCACAATCATCTTGAAGCCGCGAATCGTCTCGGCCAGGCTGACGTACTTGCCGGGCGAACCGGTGAACACTTCAGCCACGTGGAATGGCTGGCTCAGGAAACGCTGAATCTTGCGGGCGCGTGCCACGGCCAGCTTGTCTTCAGGTGCCAGTTCGTCCATGCCCAGAATCGCAATGATGTCGCGCAGCTCTTTGTAGCGCTGTAGCGTGCCCTGCACGGCGCGAGCAGTTTCGTAGTGGTCAGCACCCACAACCAATGGATCGAGCTGACGGCTGGTGGAATCCAGCGGGTCCACCGCGGGGTAGATACCCAGCGAAGCGATGTCACGGCTCAGCACCACAGTGGAATCCAGGTGGGCGAAGGTGGTGGCAGGTGATGGGTCGGTCAAGTCATCCGCTGGCACGTACACGGCCTGGATGGACGTGATGGAGCCCACTTTGGTGGACGTAATACGCTCTTGCAGACGGCCCATTTCTTCGGCCAGCGTCGGCTGGTAACCCACGGCGGAAGGCATACGGCCCAGCAGCGCGGACACTTCAGTACCGGCCAGTGTGTAGCGGTAGATGTTGTCCACGAAGAACAGAACGTCCTTGCCTTCGTCACGGAACGACTCGGCAATGGTCAGGCCGGTCAGCGCCACGCGCAGACGGTTGCCTGGGGGCTCATTCATCTGACCGTACACCATGGCCACTTTGGACTCGGGCAGGTTTTCGAGGTTCACAACGCCGGAATCGGCCATCTCGTGGTAGAAGTCGTTACCTTCACGGGTACGCTCACCCACACCGGCGAACACGGACAGACCGCTGTGTGCCTTGGCGATATTGTTGATCAGCTCCATCATGTTCACGGTCTTGCCCACACCGGCACCACCGAACAGACCGACTTTACCGCCCTTGGCGAACGGGCAGACCAAGTCAATCACCTTGATGCCAGTTTCCAGCAGTTCCTGGGAAGGGCTCAGCTCGTCATACGCAGGAGCCTTGCGGTGAATGGAAGCCGTTTGCTCCTGGCTCACGGGGCCGCGCTCGTCGATCGGCGTACCCAGCACGTCCATGATGCGGCCCAGTGTGGCCTTGCCCACGGGAACCGTGATTTGCGCGCCGGTGTTGTACACCACCAGACCACGACGCAGGCCGTCAGACGAACCCAGCGCAATGGTACGCACGATGCCATCACCCAGCTGTTGCTGCACTTCGAGAGTCAGCGGAGAGCCTTCCATCTTGAGTGCGTCATACACGCGAGGCATCTTGTCACGGGGAAACTCGACGTCCACCACCGCGCCAATACACTGAACAATTTTTCCTTGGGCTTGCATTTTTCGCTCCAATAATATTTAAATTCGCTTAGCCGCTGATGGCAGCTGCACCAGACACGATTTCAGACAGCTCTTTGGTAATCGCAGCCTGACGGGTCTTGTTGTAGATGAGCTTGAGTTCGCCAATGACGCTGCCGGCATTGTCGGTGGCAGCCTTCATGGCCACCATCCGCGCAGCGTGCTCGGACGCCATGTTTTCAGCCAAGGCCTGGAACACCAGCGCCTCGACGTAACGCACCAGCAGCTCGTCGATCACCACTTGCGCATCGGGCTCGTAGATGTAATCCCATGCGTGTCCGCCACCCTCAGCCTTGCTTTCCGCTGCCATCTTGGCGGAGGAAAGGGGCAGCAGCTGTTCGACCACAGGGTCTTGCTTCATGGTGCTGACAAACTTGTTGTAGCAGATGTGCACTTCGCTGACTTCGCCCTTGACATAGGCATCCAGCAGCACCTTGACCGGCCCGATGAGTTTGTCCAGGTGTGGACGGTCGCCAAGGTGGGTGACATGCGACACCACTTTGGCACCCACACGATTCAGAAAACCCAGACCCTTGCTTCCGATGGCCACCGCATGGGTCGTTTTGCCGGCGGTCTGCGTCTCGCGCAGCTTACCCGTCACAAGACGCAGCAGATTGGTGTTGAGGCCACCGCACAAGCCCTTGTCCGTAGACACCACAATCAGACCCACCGACTTGGCGTCGTTGGTCTTCATGAAAGCGTGCACGTACTCGGGGTTGGCTTGCCCCAGATTGGTCGCAATGTCCCGGATCTTCGTGCTGTAAGGACGGGCAGCGCGCATACGCTCCTGCGCCTTGCGCATTTTGGAGACCGAGATCATTTCCATGGCCTTGGTGATCTTCTTGGTGTTTTCCACCGATTTGATCTTGGTGCGTAGTTCCTTGCCTGCTGCCATCAGTGGCTCCTTGTGATCAGGTGGAAATCAAGCAAAGGTTTTCTTGAACGCAGCAACAGCAGCAGTCAATTCAGCCTCGGCATCCTTGTCCAGTGCCTGGGTGGATTCCACCTTGGCCAGCAGGGCTGCATGCTTGTCTTTGAGGTACGACTGCAGGCCGTGCTCAAACGCCAGGATCTTCTTGACTTCCACGTCGTCCATGAAGCCTTTGTTCACGGCAAACAGGGATGCGCTCATCAGGCTGATGGACTGGGGGCTGTACTGCTTCTGCTTGAGCAGTTCGGTCACGCGGGCACCGCGGTCGAGCTGCTTGCGGGTAGCTTCGTCCAGGTCAGAGGCGAACTGCGCGAAAGCAGCCAGTTCACGGTACTGCGCCAAGTCGTTACGGATACCGCCGGACTGACCCTTGACCACCTTGGTCTGGGCTGCACTACCCACGCGGGACACAGAGATACCGGCGTTAATAGCGGGGCGGATACCAGCGTTGAACAACGAGGTTTCCAGGAAGATCTGGCCGTCAGTAATCGAAATCACGTTGGTAGGCACGAATGCTGACACGTCACCCGCCTGGGTTTCGATGATAGGCAGTGCGGTCAAAGAACCGGTCTTGCCTTTGACTTCACCCTTGGTGAAGGCTTCCACGTACTCAGCATTCACGCGGGCTGCGCGCTCCAGCAGACGGCTGTGGAGATAAAACACGTCGCCGGGGTAGGCTTCACGACCTGGAGGACGGCGCAGCAGCAGGGAAACCTGACGATAAGCAACAGCCTGCTTGGACAGATCGTCATACACAATCAGGGCGTCCTGGCCGCGGTCACGGAAGTATTCGCCCATGGTGCAGCCAGAGTAGGCCGACACATACTGCATGGCAGCAGATTCAGAAGCGGATGCAGCCACGACGATGGTGTATTCCATCGCACCAGCCTGCTCCAGAGCACGCACCACGTTCTTGATCGAAGAAGCCTTCTGGCCGATCGCAACGTACACGCAGGTCATGTTCTGACCCTTCTGGTTGATGATCGCGTCAATAGCCACGGCAGTCTTGCCGGTCTGACGGTCACCAATGATCAGTTCGCGCTGACCGCGGCCGATTGGCACCATGGAGTCGATGGACTTCAGGCCAGTCTGCATGGGCTGATCCACGGATTTACGTGCAATCACGCCTGGCGCAACTTTTTCGATCACATCCGTCATCTTGGCGTTGATCGGACCCTTGCCGTCGATAGGCTGACCCAGGGCGTTGACCACACGGCCAATCAACTCGGGACCCACGGGGACTTCCAGAATACGACCAGTGCACTTGACGGTATCGCCTTCGGAGATGTGCTCGTATTCACCCAGAATAACGGCACCAACCGAGTCACGCTCCAGATTCAGCGCCAGACCGAAGGTGGGCAGACCATCGCTACCAGCCGGGAATTCCAGCATTTCGCCTTGCATCACGTCAGAGAGGCCGTGGATGCGAACAATACCGTCGGTCACCGAGATAACGGTACCCTGATTGCGGATGTCGGCGCTAGCAGACAGACCCTCAATACGGCTCTTGATCAGTTCAGAAATTTCTGCGGGATTGAGTTGCATGACTCTTTCCTTCTTTCTTTGGTTAGGTGCTCAGGGTGCAGGCAGAGCCTTACGCCGTGAGCGCCACTTTCATTTGTTCAAGACGGGCCTTGACAGAGGTGTCAAGAACTTCGTCACCCACCACTACGCGAATGCCGCCGATCAGCTCGGACTGCAATTCAACGCTCACATTGAGCTTGCGGCCAAAACGCTTCTCCAGCATGTTCGACACATCAGCCAGGGCAGCACCCTCAATCGGGAAAGCGCTGTACACCACGGCATCCGACGAACCGCTCTGCGCATTCTTCAAAGCCCGAAACTGCGCAGCAATTTCCGGCAATGCACTCAGGCGTCCGTTCTCAATCACCATGCGAAGGAAATTCTTGGCATGGTCATTGAGTGCAGTCTTTGCAACACCCGTGATGAGGTCAAACACCTGAGCAGCAGTCACCTTGGGGCTGTCTGCAAATTGCAGCAACTGGGCATTCCCGGCTACCGCAGCAAGCTCATCCACCCAAGCAGCAGTGGCAGACAGATCCTGGACGGATGCCTTGAACAAGGCATCCGCGTAAGGTCGGGCAATAGTGGCGAGTTCAGCCATGTTGTCCTCTTACAGCTCTGTCTTCAGACGGCCAAGCAGGTCCGCATGAACGCCGGCATTGACTTCCTTGCGGAGAATCTGCTCAGCACCCTTGACAGCCAGCGCAGCGACCTGCTCACGCAGCGATTCGCGGGCCTTGACGGTTTGCTGTTCAGCTTCAACCTTGGCGGCAGCAATGATCTTGTTGCCTTCTTCGGTGGCCTTGGCCTTGGCCTCTTCCACGATGGCTTGTGCGCGGCGCTCGGCATCCGCCAGGCGTGCAGCATTCTCATTGCGCGACTTGGCCAACTCGTCTTCCACGCGCTTGTTGGCAGCGGAAAGCTCTGATTTGGCTTTGTCGGCGGCAGCGAGGCCATCCGAAATTTTCTTGGCACGTTCATCCAGTGCGGTTGCGATGGGAGGCCACACGAATTTCATCGTGAACCACACCAGGATCGCAAATACGATCGCTTGGACGAACAGGGTTGCGTTAATACTCACGTCAACACCTTTCTAGCGTTGGACTGCGAAATTACTTCAGAACGAAGGGGTTGGCGAAAGCAAACATCATGGCGATACCAACGCCAATCAGGAAGGACGCGTCGATCAGACCGGCCAACACGAACATTTTGCCTTGCAGTTCATTCATCAGCTCAGGCTGGCGAGCAGCTGCTTCGAGGTACTTGCTGCCCATGATGCCGATACCGATACAAGCACCGATAGCGCCCAGGCCAATGATCAATCCAGCTGCCAATGCGACAAAGCCGAGTACGTGTTCCATTTAAAGCTCCTGTGGATAAAAAAGTTAATGGTTAAGGGAAAGGGAAATCAGTGCGCGTCGTGAGCCTGACCCACATACACGAGGGTCAACATCATGAACACAAAAGCCTGCAGGCCCACAATCAGAATGTGGAAAATGGACCATACAGAACCCGCAATGATATGGGCGATGGGCAGCATGATGCCCGTTGTGGAGGCTGCCAGTGCGCTACCCATCAGGGCAATCAGCATGAACACCAGTTCGCCCGCATACATGTTGCCGAACAGTCGCATGCCGTGCGAGACTGTTTTGGCAACGAATTCGATCATCTGGAACAGGAAATTGATAGGGCCCAGCTTGGCACCAAAGGGCGCGCTGAACAGCTCATGGATCCAGTGACCAAGGCCCTTGATCTTGATGTTGTAGTAAATGCAAACCAGCAGCACGGAAACGCTCATACCCAGCGTCACGGAGAGGTCCGCCGTAGGCACTACACGCATGTAGGTGTGATGCTCATCACCACCCGACAGCATCAACCACAGCTTGGGCAGCAGATCCACCGGCAGGAAGTCCATGGAATTCATCAGGAAAATCCAGACAAACACCGTCAGGGCGAGCGGGGCCACCATTTTGCGGCTTTGGGCGTTGTGCACAATGCCCTTGGCCTGCTCATCCACAAACTCCACCAGCAACTCAACCGCAGCCTGAAAGCGACCGGGAACGCCAGCATGCGCACCCTTGGCGGCACGCCAGAGGAAGAAACAGCCAACCACACCCAACAACACCGACCAGAAGATCGAGTCATAGTTGTAAACCGAAAAGTCAATCACACCCTTCATGGGCTGGTTTTGCCAATGGGTCAGGTGGTGAACAATGTATTCACCGGCCGTTGGGCCTTGGTGCGCGGCGCCTTCCGCGACAGCAGCTTCAGCAGACATGTTTCAACAAACCCTTATCAATGCTTACGTTTCGGATGGCGAATCAACGCCAGCCAGTACACCTTCATCGTGACAACCAGACTGACCAGCATGACCGGCCAATTCAGATTCATCACCAGGCGATGAGCAACAAAAAGAATGCTCACCGTCAACACAATCTTGACAAATTCCCACAGAAAGAAGCCCATTACGGCCGCCCCCGCGTTTGCCGAAGCAAATTGCCCCGTCACACCCCGCGCAAACAGCGCCGCCGGAATCACCACAGCCAACGCACCGAAGGCTGCCGACCACGCCACCGAAGTCTTGCCGGAAATTCCCCACGCCACCAGGGTCACCAGAACCCCGACCAGAACCTGCCCCAAAACAACCCACCAGGGAGAAGTTGAAGGATTCTGCTCTCGCAACACTTGCGCCTGCTCCGCAGTCAATGGCATGAAGTCCGAGACTTCGCCATCCTCATCGGCTTCCGGGGGCATTGTCGTCATATCAGATTACGCCCAGGTTACAGACTGCGATTTGTGCACAGCCCGCGATTATACGTAGAAACCCGGTGCCCCAAAACAGTCGCAGTCAATATTGCACGCCCGATCTGCACAGAAACCGCCCCACTGCGATAATTTCACGATGCACAACCTGCCACGCCTGCCCTGTTACCTCAATGGCGAGTACACCGTTTTGCCCGAGGCCAAGGTCAGTGTCATGGACCGGGGGTTTATTTTTGGTGATGGCGTGTACGAAGCCATTCCCGTGTATGCCGGTCAGCCCTTCCGGTTCGCGCACCATATGGCACGCCTGGAACGCAGCCTGCAGGAAACCCGGATTCCCCAGCCCCACAGCACCGCCCAATGGCAGGAAATTGCTCTTAATTTAATAGCTGCTTACGCCTATTCCACGGGGGATAGCACCCAAAATACTGATCAGTTTGTCTACCTCCAGGTCACCCGGGGTGTCGCCATGCGCGACCACGTGATGCCGCAGGGAATCACGCCCACCGTATTTGCCATGACCAATGCCATGAAGCCACCCACGGCACAGCAACGGGCCGATGGCGTGGCCTGCGTGACGGCGGAAGACTTCCGCTGGGAGAAAGCCCACATCAAGAGCACCAGTCTGCTGGGCGCCGTTATGGCCCGCCAGACCAGCTTCGACGCGGGCGCGGTGGAAACCGTCATGTTCCGCAAAGGTTTCCTCAGCGAAGCGGCGGCCAGCAATGTCTGGGTCATCAAGCATGGCGTCGTCATGGGCCCACCCAAAGACCACCTGGTGCTCGAAGGCATCCGGTACGGCCTGATCGAGGAAATCTGCCAGGCGGCGGACATTCCCTTCGTCCTGCGCCCGGTTGCAAAAAGCGAAGTGCTGGACGCCGACGAACTGCTGCTGTCCTCGGCCACCAAGGAAGTGCTGCCCATCACCACCCTGGACGGCCAGCCGGTTGGAAATGGCCGGCCCGGCCCCATCTACCAGGCTCTGTACGAAGGCTACCAGCGCATCAAGGCGCAATCTGCCGCCTCTGCCACCCACTAACCAGCGAGCTCCCGTGTCCCTGCCAGAAATTCCCCCATCCGAGTCCCTGATCACCTACCCGTCGCAGTTCCCCATCAAGATCATGGGCGCCCGCGCGGAGGGATTTGTGCACGCCATCACCACCATCGCCCACGCTTTCGACCCTGCGTTTGATGCCTCCACCATCGAGCTACGCGAAAGCAAGGGCGGCAAATACCTGGGCGTGACCATCACCATCACGGCCACCAGCCGCGAACAGCTCGATGAGCTGTACCGCACGCTGTCGACCCACCCCATGGTCAAAGTGGTGCTCTGACAGCCATGGACCTGGTCGTTTCCCAGCTTGGGCGCGTGGACTACCTGCCCACCTACGCCGCGATGCAGGCGTTTACAGACCAAAGAGACGTGGGGCCAGCGTCCGCCGTGCAGGATCAGCTATGGATTTGTGAGCACCCTCCGGTCTTTACCCAGGGACTGGCGGGCAAGGCCGAGCATATATTCCTGCCCGGCGACATCCCCGTGGTGCAGACCAACCGCGGCGGCCAGGTGACCTACCATGGCCCCGGCCAGGTGGTGGGTTATCCGCTGATCGATCTCAAGCGCGCGGGCTACTTCGTGAAGGAATACGTCTACCGAATCGAGGAAGCCGTCATCAAGACGCTGTCCCACTTTGGTGTCACCGGCCACCGGGTGGCAGGCGCACCCGGCATTTATGTGCGGCTGGACGACCCGACGGGGCATGCGCCACTCGAACAGCGTCCACAAAAGGCGGCGCCCGGAATGCCGGGCCCCGCCAGCCCCGACTTCACCGGGCTGGGAAAAATCGCTGCACTGGGCATCAAGGTCAGCCGCAATTGCACCTACCACGGTGTCGCCCTGAACGTGGCGATGGACCTGGAGCCCTACTCCCGCATCAACCCTTGCGGCTATGTCAGGCTGCAAACTGTGGACCTTTCTACAATCGGCGTATCCGTGGCGTGGGACGAAGCCGCCCACGTTCTGAGCCACAAGCTCGCGACCTACCTAGCACCATGAGCCACAACAACGACACCACCGCCACCCACCCCACGGTGCGCGAAGCCCAGACCACCGAGAACTACAACCCGCTGGCCAAGCAAAAGGCGCAAGCCAAGCTGTCGCGCATTCCCGTCAAAGTGCAAGCGGGCGAAGTGCTCAAGAAACCCGAGTGGATCCGCGTCAAGGCAGGTAGCCCCAGCACCCGCTTCTACGAAATCAAGGACACACTGCGCGCCAACAAGCTGGTGACGGTGTGCGAAGAAGCCAGCTGCCCCAACATCGGCGAATGCTTTGGCAAGGGCACGGCCACCTTCATGATCATGGGCGACAAGTGCACCCGCCGCTGCCCGTTTTGCGATGTGGGCCACGGCCGACCCGACCCGCTCGATGTGAACGAACCCGACAACCTTGCCAAGACGATTGCGCAGCTCAAACTGAATTACGTGGTAATTACCAGTGTCGACCGCGACGACCTGCGCGACGGCGGCGCTGGCCACTTTGTGGAGTGCATCCGCAAGACGCGCGAGCTGTCGCCCAAGACCCAGATTGAAGTGCTGGTGCCCGACTTCCGCGGCCGCGACGACCGTGCGCTGGAGATTCTGAAAGCGGCCCCACCCGACGTGATGAACCACAATCTGGAAACCATTCCCCGCCTCTACAAGGAAGCGCGCCCAGGTTCGGACTACCAGTTCAGCCTGAACCTGCTCAAGAAGTTCAAGGCCCTGTTCCCCGACGTACCCACCAAGAGCGGCCTGATGGTCGGTCTGGGCGAGACCGACGAAGAGATTCTGGAAACGATGCGCGACATGCGCGCCCACCATATCGAGATGCTGACCATCGGCCAGTACCTCGCGCCGTCCACATCCCACCTGCCGGTGCGCCGCTACGTACACCCGGACACTTTCAAGATGTTCGAGGCCGAGGCCTACAAGATGGGCTTCAAGCACGCCGCCGTGGGCGCGATGGTACGGTCCAGCTACCACGCGGACGTGCAAGCTGGGCACGCGATGGGCACGCCAGCAGTCTGAGAGAATGCTCCTGATTTAGGAGCTGTCTGCGCATATTCCACGAGGGCTACAGGCCATTTGACTACTATTTTGGCTTGGCAAAGCCGTTCTCTGCCCAGGCCACCGCACTGCTGCGGTTGAGCTTGAACGAGGGTGCCACGCGCACTTCGGCCAACAACTCGTCCGTATCGTCCTTCGCGCGCAAGGTGGCAGAAGGGTTGTCGTCATCGGGCTCGATGCCCAGGTACACCGTCACCCGCGCACCGCCTGCGGTGACCGTGATGCTCTGGTGCAGGGTGGCATGCAGCTGCTGCTCGCTGCGCCGGACAAACTCACTGGCGGTCTTGACCAGCGTGTTGAAGGCGTTGTTGTCTAGGGGCTTGGGATTCTTCTTGTCGCGACCCATGGTCCACGGGCCGATCAGGGCCGGCTCGCGCGCACCGTCCCGGGTCATGGCCACAGCCCAGCCGTCGTCATCCTCGTTCTTGATCACTTTGGCGGTCCAGCCGTCAGCGGACCAGATGCGGGGTTCTTGGATTTTGGTAGGTTCTTCAGTCACAGGCAGGCGAGCCACAAAGCTTTGGGAAAGTTCGATAGTATCTACCCCCATGACCTACCAAGCCAAACCCGAGCGCTACAACGGCAGCATGCCCTACCGCACCTGCGGCACAAGCGGGCTCAAGCTGCCGGCGATTTCCCTGGGCCTGTGGCACAACTTTGGCGATGCCACCCCGTTCCAGACCCAACGCGACATGCTGCGCACGGCGTTTGACTTAGGGATCACCCACTTCGACCTGGCCAACAACTACGGCCCGCCCTACGGCAGCGCCGAAACCAACTTTGGCGAACACCTGCGCCGCGATTTCAAACCCTACCGTGACGAACTCATCATCTCCAGCAAAGCCGGCTGGGACATGTGGCCCGGCCCCTATGGCCAGGGCGGCGGCTCGCGCAAATACCTGCTGGCCAGCCTGGACCAGAGCCTCCAACGCATGGGCCTGGACTATGTCGACATCTTCTACAGCCACCGCTTTGACCCCGACACCCCGCTGGAAGAAACCATGGGTGCACTGGCCAGCGCGGTGCAGCAGGGCAAGGCGCTGTACGTGGGCATCAGCAGCTACTCGGCTGGCAAGACGCGTGAGGCCGCAGCCATTCTGAGGAGCATGGGTGTACGCGCCCTGATCCACCAGCCGTCCTACAGCCTGCTCAACCGCTGGATTGAGGAAGATTTGCTCGATGCACTGGCTGACACCGGCATGGGCTGCATCGCTTTCAGCGCGCTGGCGCAAGGCCTGCTGACCGACAAGTACCTCCATGGCATTCCGGCGGATGCCCGTATCAACCGCCCCGGCGGCGGCTCGTTCACGCCCGACCACCTGAGCGCGCAGAACCTCCAGCATGTGAGCGCGCTCAACGCCATTGCCCAGTCGCGCGGCCAAACCCTGGCGCAGATGGCCATTGCCTGGGTGCTGCGCGATGCACGCGTGACCTCGGCACTGATCGGTGCAAGCAAGCCCGCGCAAATCGTCGAGCTTGCAGCTGCCATGCAGAAGCCCAACTTCAGCACCAGCGAGCTGGCCGCGATTGACCAGCATGCCGTCGAAGGCGGCATCAACCTCTGGCAGCGCCCGTCCACCGACCAGCGCCCCAGCTGATGCAAGCCACACTCTATGCACTGGGCGCCATTGCGCTCTGGGTTACGCTGGCCTCGCTGGGCGTGGCGTTGCGCCACGTGCCCCCGTTCCTGCTCACTGGCGTGGCGCTGCTCGTTGGCAGCACGCTGGCATTGCCCTTTGTGGCCAAAGACCGGCAGCAATGGAAAATTCCTGCGCGCACCCTGCTGCTGGGCGTGTACGGATTGTTTGGCTACCACTTCCTGTTGTTCATTGCGCTGCGGTTGGCCCCTCCTGTGGAGGCCAACCTGGTGAACTACCTGTGGCCCCTGCTGATGGTGGTGCTCTCCCCGCTGTTGCTGCGCAACGTGCATTTGCGCGCAATGCATGTCGCGGCTGCCCTGATGGGGTTTGCCGGGGCGGCGGTTGCCATTCTGGGTGCCAATGCATCGCCCGCAGGGAGTCTGGCTGTTTCTGGTACGTGGTCCTGGGGCTATTTGCCCGCACTGGGGTCTGCGCTGATCTGGGCCAGCTATTCGCTGTGGACCCAACGCGTACCGGCGTTTCCCACCGCTGCGGTGGGGCTCTTCGGGCTGGTGTCTGGCGTGCTGTCCCTGCTATGCCACTGGGCGCTGGAACCGCAGGTGGTGCTCTCGGGTCAGGACTGGTTGCTGCTGGTGCTGATGGGGCTGGGGCCACTGGGCGCAGCGTTCTTTTTGTGGGACAAGGCGCTCAAGCTGGGCGATGCCCGGCACATTGGCATTCTGAGTTACATCACCCCCCTGGCATCGACCAGCCTGCTGATGCTGGTGTCGGGGCGGCCGTTCAGCTGGAGCATTGTCCTGTCAGCCTCCATGATCATTTCCGCAGCCTTGCTGGGCGCGCGGGCGCGCAGGTGAGTGCATCACTCTCGCGTTAGTCAACCACGACGAAGTCGATAAACCCGCGCTCCACGCTGACCGACTCCAGCCGCACCTGCACTTTGTCGCCGATAGCCAAGCCGGGTGCTTCCGCGTAGAGCTTGCCCTCTGCCGGGGGCGAAAAGATCCGCACCCAGACGCCTTCGGCGGCACTGCCGGTGATGACGCCGCTGAAGATCTGCCCGATACGCGTCTCCAGCAACAGCGCCGCTTCCGATTTGCGCAGCTGTCGCTCCACTTTGCGGGCCGCATCTTCCTGGCGGGTGCAATGCAATGCCAGCGTGGCCAGTTCAGCATCGGTATAGGGTGGCGGTACCCCAGCCAGCGCTGCCTTGATCAGACGCAGGGTAATGAGGTCAGGATAACGGCGGTTGGGTGCAGTCGAATGGGTGTAGTCACGCAGGGCCAAACCAAAATGCCCGATCGCCGCCCCGTGGGGCCCTTCCACCACGTATTCCCCCGCACCCATGAGTTTGACGATGACCAGAGACAAATCCGGAAACCGCAAGGGGTCGATCCGGCGGCGCTTGGCCAGAAACGCCCCCAACGCCACCGAATCAGGTTCGGTCGGCAGCGTGTCGCCATAGTCCTTGGCTACGGCCACAATGCGCAGCCAGCGTTCGGGTGAACGCACCACCCTGCGCAGCGAGAGCCCGCCGCGTCCCGCAAGAAACCGTGCAGTACAGGTATTCGTGGCGATCATCAGCTCTTCGATCAACTGGCGCGCACGGTTGTGTTCCTGCAGGGCAATATCCACCACTTTTTCACCCTCGAACACGGCACGGGGCTGGAAAGTCTCGAACTCCAGTGAGCCCTCGCTGTGCCTGCGCGCACGCACCTGTTGTGCCACGGCGTCCTGTGTCCGTACCTGTTCTTCCATGCCGGCCACTGCGGCCATGGCGGACGGCATCTCGCCCCGGCCATCAAGCCAGGCCGAGGTAGCGTCGTAGGCGAGCTTGGCCCGGTTATGCACCAGAGCGCGGTACACCGTGGAACCGGCAAGGGACCCGTCCGGGTTGAACACCATTTCGGTGACCACCGCCAGCCGGTCTTCCTTTTCGTTCAGCGATGTCAGATCCGTGGACAGCTTCTCGGGCAGCATGGGGAATATGCGCGCCGAGGTGTACACCGATGTGGTGTTGGTGCGGGCATGGGCATCGATCGGCGTGTCTTTTTGAACCAGTGCGTCCACGTCTGCAATGGCCACCCGAATGCGCACGGCGCCCTGCTCCAGTACCTCGGATGCGGTCAACTGGTCCAGGTCCATCGAATCATCGTTGTCAATGGAACACCACAACAAGTCAGTGAGGTCGTGAATGGCCGTGTCACGCTCCCGACCGGGACCGCTGATGGTCGCCAGTTGGCGATCAATCTCGATGGGGAACTCCGGCTCCAGTCCGCGCTCAAGCATGGCATGGATGGCAATGCGTACCAGATCGGCACGGTGGTGAAGGCGTTGAAACTGCATCAGCCCACTATACGCGGCGACAAACTACGCCGGACGCAGCACCTTGGTCACCGGATTGGTGCGCAGCCGGTAGGCGTCTGGCATGCCCGAGCCCAGCAGCGGCCGCAGATAGAGCCGGAAAGCGTCCGTCACATCGGTGCCGCTGGCGGTGATGAACGCATCTTCCATCACCCGCGTTTTCCCGGCTACCGCATCCAGCGGCAGCAACTCGTAGTCGACCGAATAAAACCCGGTGCGCTTGATGGCCACCGAGCCATCCTGCTGCCCCCACATGGCGAACTGCACCGCTTTTTCACCCACCTCGCGGGCTTCGCGCTGGTCCACATCCGAAACACACCCGATGAATGAGCGCTGCAAATAGCCCAGGGTATCGCCTCGCACCCGTTTGATACCGAGCTTGCTCTTGATTTCTTCACACAGCAGATCTGCCAGTGCACCACTGCCCGAGAGTTGCACGTTGCCATGGTCATCGTGCTCCAGGTCTTTGGCAAGCAGTGTGGCAATGGGTGCGCCCGAACTGTCATGGATACCTTCGGACACCGCAATCACACAGCGCCCCAATCGTTCGTAAGTTGCCTTGACGTCGGCCAGGAATTTTTCCAGCGAAAAAGTACGCTCGGGCAGGTAGATCAAATGCGGACCGTCGTCGGCAAACTTCTTTCCCAAGGCGGATGCCGCGGTCAGAAATCCCGCATGCCGCCCCATGACCACAGCCACATACACCCCGGGCAAGGCTGCGTTGTCCAGATTGGCGCCCGCAAAGGCCTGCGCCACAAAGCGCGCAGCCGAGGGGAACCCGGGGGTATGGTCGTTGCCTACCAGGTCGTTGTCGATGGTTTTGGGAATATGCACACAGCGCAAGGGGTAGCCCGCCTTTTGGGCCTCTGCACTGACGATGCGTACGGTATCGGACGAGTCGTTGCCACCGATGTAGAAGAAGTGCCCGATCTCGTGCGCCCGCAATACCTTGAAGATTTCGTGACAGTACTTGGCATCGGGCTTGTCGCGGGTCGAACCCAGGGCAGAAGAAGGTGTGTTGGCCACCATCTCGAGGTTGTGGCTGGTCTCCTGCGTGAGATGGACAAAGTCTTCGTTGACGATTCCCCGCACCCCATGGCGTGCACCGTACACATGTTCGATGCCACGAAAGCGCCGGGCCTCCAAAGCCACGCCTACCAGCGACTGGTTGATTACCGCAGTGGGACCGCCACCCTGCGCCACAAGAATTTTTCCGGATGCCATGGTGCTCTCCCTCTCGAATGTTCAGGGCGCAGACATCGCCAGCGCGGGATCTTCCGCCGCCACCACCTGTTGCGCCCAGGCGGTCAGCTTGACCGTATCCGCACGCAAGACTTCCTGCTTGACCGCCAGGATCTGCGCGGGGTGCATGGAAAAACTGCGCAGGCCCAGGCCCAGCAACAGCCGCGTCAGACCCACATCTCCAGCCATTTCGCCACACACACTCACCGGCTTGCCCTGCGCACGGCACTGCGCAATCGTGTCCGCCACCAGGCGCAGCACGGCAGGGTGCAGCGGGTCGTACAAGTGGGCCACGGACTCGTCTGACCGGTCAATCGCCAGGGTGTACTGGATCAGATCGTTGGTGCCAATGGACAAAAAGTCAAAGTGGCGCAGGAACAGCGGCAGGCTCAGCGCCGCCGCGGGAATTTCTATCATGGCGCCCAGTTTGACCGGGCCGTACGCCATGCCACGGTTGTCCAGCATGGCACGTGCATGGTCGATGTGGGCCAGCGTCTGGCGAATCTCCCGCGCATGGGCCAGCATGGGTACCAGCAGGTGCACCTGCCCGTGGGCAGCGGCCCGCAGGATCGCACGCAACTGGGTCAGGAACATGGCCGGGTCCGCCAGACTCCAGCGGATGGCACGCAGGCCCAGCGCCGGGTTCAGGTGGGCATCATCGCGCACCGACTCGTCCAGCGGCTTGTCCGCGCCCACGTCCACCGTGCGAATCGTGACCGGCAACCCCTGCATGCCTTCGACTGCTTTTTTGTAAGCTTGGTATTGTTCCTCTTCGTCCGGTAACCGGCCCTGGCGCCCCATGAACAGGAATTCGCTGCGGAACAGGCCCACGCCCAGGGCGCCCGCCTTCAGGGCACCGGGCGCATCCTCCGGCATTTCGATATTGGCCAGCAACTGCACCTTTTCACCGTCCATGGTGACGGCCGAGGTATGCAGCAGGCGCTGCAGGCGTCCGCGCTCCAGTTCGCCCTGGCGCTGTTTGAAACCGTATTCGGCCAGGATGATGGGCGAGGGGTCGACGATGACTACACCGGCATCGCCGTCGATGATGACCCAGTCGTCCTGGCGTACCAGCTGGCTGCAGGTACGCGCCCCCACCACGGCGGGGATATCCATGCTGCGCGCCACGATGGCGGTGTGCGAGGTCTTGCCGCCCACGTCGGTGATGAAACCGGCAAACACACTTTGCTTGAACTGCAGCATGTCGGCCGGCGACAGGTCATGCGCAATCAGCACCAGCGGCACATCCACCGTGTCGTCCAGCAGCAGGTCCTGCTGCGACGGTTTGCGCGCGGCCCGAGGCACATGCGCCACCACCGGCGAGTCGGCACCCTTCATGGCGCGCAGGATGCGCTCGCAGATCTGCTCCATGTCGGCCTTGCGCTCACGCAGGTAGGCGTCTTCCATTTCATCAAACTGGCGAACGATGATTTCCAGCTGGGTCGTCAACGCCCACTCACCGTTGTAGAGGCGATCGGTAATCCAGTGTTTGACGCCATTGATCAGCTCCACGTCCTGCAACAGCATGAGGTGCACATCCAGCAGCGCAGAAAGCTCGTGCGGCGCCTCCTTGGGCCCCATATGGCTGATGCTTTCCTGCAGACGGTGGATTTCCTCCACCACGACATCGCGGCCGATCCGCACCCGGTCCACTTCAGCGTCCACCTGGCCGGGCTCAATGAAATAGTGGGCAACATCCACCCGGCTCGACGCAACCAGCACCGCACGCCCAATGGCAATGCCACGGGAAACTGTGAGTCCGTGGATGGCGAATGTCATTGCGAACGCAGCGCAGGGCCGCCCCAAGCAAGTTCAGCCCCCTTGGGGGGCAGCGAAGCACGCGAAGCGGCAAGCGTGGGGGCCGGCATGTTACTCACCTTCGCCAAACTTGTCCTGCATCAGCGCCAGCAACGCATCCATGGCCTCCTGCTCGCGCTCGCCATCGGTTTCCAGCGTCACTTCCGAGCCCAGACCAGCGGCGAGCATCATGACGCCCATGATGCTCTTGGCGTTCACCCGGCGTTCGCCGCGCGACATCCAGACTTCGCACGGGAAGCTGCCCGCAAGCTTGGTCAGTTTGGCCGACGCTCGTGCGTGCAGTCCGAGCTTATTGACTATGGTCGTGGTGGTTCTGATCATTGTTCTTTCTCTGCTGATTCTGGGGTGCAGTGACGGCCACCTGCATGATGCTTTGTGTCCCACCGGCCAATGCACGCGCCACCAGCACATCCAGAGGTTCATGGCAGTAGTTGACGGTACGCAACAGCATCGGCAGGTTGACGCCTGCAACGAGCCGCGAATGGACGCCGTCGATGACTTTCTGGGCCACATTGCAGGGCGTTGCGCCGAATACATCGGTCAGCACCAGGGTGTTGGGGGTCTGCAACTGTGCCAGCATGGCCCGTGCATTGAGGATTGTTGTTTCGGTAGGCTCGCTGGGGGGTACATCCAGTGCAATGATGCCGTCTGCCACATCGGGGAACACGTGCAGCACACCCGCACGCAGGGCACTTGCCAAAGGCGCATGGGCGATGATGAGAATACCGGTGTTCATTCAGGGGGCTGTGTTGAACTTGGATTATGGCTTCTTTGCAGTGAGGAAATACAGGTAGGAGCCCAAGCAGCACAGGCCATAAACACCCAGCGCGCCCTGGTAGGCAACAACTTCGCTCATTCCCGTTGTACGGAAGCCGTCAATGAGCAGGCCCACCCCCCACTGCACCGAAAACACGCCCGCAAAAATCACCAAATTGAATGCCGACAACGCCCGGCCAGCCAGTTCAGCCCGGAAAGCCATCCCTACCGCTGGTTGCACCTGCCCGCCGACCGTACTGGTAACACAAAACAATAGCCAGGCGAATCCAGCCTCCGTCGATATTGCCCCTCCAGCTATTATAATGATAGCAAAAATGGCGAGCACCACCGGCATTCCTATAACCAGCAACCGGTCCGTGGAATAGCCTTTGCGCGCCAGCGTGGGATTGAGCGAGCCCCAGGCCAGAAAAGCCAACAACATGCTCACGTTGATCCAGAAAAGTCCCATGGCCGCCTGTGCCGGGGTGTAGCCCGCCACCTTGACCATCCAAGGCGCTGCCCACAGCGTTTGCATGGCGACCATGCCACCGTAATTGAAGAAGCCCAACGGAGCCATCTTGCGGAAATAGGGATTGCGCCAGACCTCGCCATATCCTCGCGATGCCGTGGACTGGCTCGAAACGCTGGTTGGAGCAGCGTGCCAGTGCGGCACCTGCAGATAGATCAGCACCATGGCCAAAGCAACCATCGCGCTGAGCGCGATGAACAACGGGCGCCATCCTGCCACGCTGACAATCCATTGCACAGGCAACGTTGAGGCCACCATACCCAGAGCGCCCACCATCAGCATCCAGGAGTTGGCCCGCATGAGGTTTTCCGGCGCAAGCCAGCGGCGGTAGCCAGTCAGTGGCGCCATCAGACAGGCACTGACCCCGACGCCGCACAGAACACGCGAGGCCAGCAACCACTGGAAACTGCTGGCCTGTGCAAAGGCGAAGGCCCCCACTACGGCAATACCCAGAAAGCCGAGAATGACGCGCTTCGGACCGAATCGGTCCAGCCAGGTGCCCAAGGGGAGCTGGGTGAGTGCAAAACCAAAGAAATAGCCGCCCGCCAGCAAACCCAGATCACGCGCATTGAGCGAGAACTCGGTGACCAGCGTTGGGGCCAATGTCGCGGTGACTGCCCGTATCAGCGTGGAGATGAAATAGGCAAAAGCGAAAACCAGGAAGATGGAGACTGCCTGTCGACGGGGTAATGGTGTCATTGTTTACTGTAGGGCGCCAAATACTTTGGTCAGAATGGCACTGCCATAGCCCACGGGGTTCTGACGGATCTTTTTTTCCTCTTCGGAAATCATGAAATACAGGCCATCGAGCGCCTTGCCGGTCACGTATTGCTGGATATTGGCGTCTTCTTTCTTGACCAGTCCGAGTTCGGATGCCTTGCCAGCCACCTGGTTGTACTTGCCGGCCAATCCGACTTTCTCGGTCGCCTTGGTTACGGCGGGCAGGAATTTGGTGGCCAGCGTGGGGCGCGTCTTGGTCGCGAAGAACTCGGTCACCGCCGTCTCGCCCCCCGTCAGAATGGACTTGGCATCGGTCACGCTCATGGTCTCCACCGCCTTGACGAGCAAATCCTTAGCCATGGGCACCGCCGCTTCCGCCCCCCGGTTCATGGAAGTGACCAACTCATCGACCTGCGCACCCTGCCCGAATGTGCGCAGCCATTTCGCAGCGTCTTCCAGGTAGCCCGGCAACGGGATGCGAACTTTTTCATTTCCCAGGAATCCATCTTTGGCACCAAGCAAACTGATCGCAGACTGCGCCCCTTTTTCCAGGGCCGTCTTGAGCCCCCTGGAGGCATCGGCATTGGAAATGTCACCCAACGTGAGTGCATGGGCTTGTTGCAATGTTGCCGTGGCCAGCAGGGCCAGCGCAGATACCGAAACCGAATTAAACTGACGTCGATCCATGAACACCTCTTCTCATTTGAAACGCAACCTGGCAATTGCCACCATCGTAGCGGTTGTTGCGCTGTTTGCCGGCAATTATCTGTGGGGCGCCAGCACGCCAGCGCCGGCCTCCACCTTCGTCCTACTGGACGGCACGCGCAAAACGACCGCGGACCTGAAAGGCAAGGTGACGCTGGTCAATTTTTGGGCCACGAGTTGCGTGACCTGTGTTGCCGAGATGCCCAAACTGGTTTCAACGTTCGAGAAGTACAAGGGCCAGGGCTACGGCACCATTGGTGTCGCCATGGCCTACGACCAGCCGAATTACGTGGTCCATTTTGTCCAGTCGCGCAAAATTCCTTTTGAAGTCGCCATCGATAACACCGGCGCTGTTGCCAAGGCGTGGGGCGATGTGCGTCTGACCCCCACTACCTACCTCGTGAACAAGCGCGGAGAGATCGTCAAACAATACGTGGGTGAGCCCGATTTCGCTGAGTTGCACCGCCTGATTGAGTCACTTTTGCGGGACACCTGAAGCCACTGCAGGGCAACGACTCCAAGTACTTTTGTATTACACGCGGAATGTCGTGGCAGGGTCTTGCAGTTTCCACGCACCGCACGCACGGCGGTCTTGATGCTGTCGAGATCGCCTGTTTTGCAGCGGCACTGCGTTTGCTACCTTGCTTTTGCATTTTCTGGCCTTCCGTGACACGGTGGGCACACGCCTCCTCGCACTCTACACGCGCGCGATTTGTGGTGTGGCAGCAACCGCTTTGCTACGATGGGCGTCCTGAAATCCGATCTTGAATGACTTATTTACCCGTGAACATTCAACTTATCGCAGCGTCGTCGCCACTGGCGCTGTCCGGAGTCCGACAACTCTTTGAGGAGTACGCCCGCTCCATAGACGTGGACCTCTGCTTCCAGGACTTTGCGCGTGAACTGGCAGAACTGCCTGGCGACTATGCGACTCCCCGCGGGGCGCTGATGGTATGCACGGTGGATGGCGTAGACGCTGGCTGCTGTGCAATGCGACCACTCTATGCGGTGGACTACCCAAATGCTTGCGAGATGAAACGGCTGTATGTCCGCCCGGCTTTCCGTGGCCTGGGTTTGGGACGGCGTCTGGCCGAAGCCATCCTGGACGCCGCACGCATGGCAGGATATGACTGCATCCTGCTGGATACGCTGGACGATATGGAGTCAGCGCGCGCACTCTATGTCGAGCTTGGCTTTTCCGAGATCCCGCCGTACTACTACAACCCCATCGCTGGGGCACATTACCTCAAGGCAGATTTGTAGTACGCGGGAAGCTTGCAACTAGGCTTTGGCCTGGGCCAGCAAGGTGCCAGCGTCACTGACCTCGAACTTGCCCGGTCCCTCAATATTGAGGGTGGCAACTTTGCCGTCCTTCACAAGCATGGAATAGCGGTTGCTCCGCAAACCCATACCGCGCGAAGTCAGGTCCAGTGTCAGACCGGTCGCTTTTGCAAAGTCGGCGCTGCCATCGGCAAGCATGCGCACCTTCCCGCCCGTCTTTTGATCCCGTGCCCATGCGCCCATCACAAAAGCATCATTGACACTAACGCACCAGATCTCATCCACGCCCGCTGCCTTGAAGGCATCTGCAGACTCTACGAAACCAGGTACGTGTTTGGCCGAACACGTGGGGGTGTAAGCACCAGGAAGCGCAAACAAGGCGATGGTCTTTCCCGCAACGGCTTTGGATACATCGACCGGATTGGGTCCAATACTGCACCCCTCGCCGTCCACCTCGGAATACTCCATCAATGTGGCCGCCGGAAGGGAATCGCCTACTTTAATCATCTCTGCTCCTCGTGTTTGAATCTACCAATGAAAACGGCCCACATTGTGGGCCGTTCTTGCAAGACTTGCAGAAGTCGTCGTCAATAGACTTAAACCGCTGCTGCCTTTTCCACCAAACGGGTCGCAACCCAGTTCTTGGTTTTGGAGATGGGCTTGCTCTCGGTGATTTCGATGATGTCACCCATCTTGTACTCGCCCTTTTCATCATGGGCGTGGTACTTGCTGGATTTGGCAACGATCTTGCCGTAGAGCTCGTGTTTTACGCGGCGCTCAATCAGCACAGTCACTGTCTTGGCACGCTTGTCGCTGACCACCTTGCCAATCAAGGTGCGCTTGAGGGATTTTTTAGCTTCCGTCATTTATCGCTCCTTATTTGGCGGATTTTTCAGCGCTTTGCTTCTCGACAAGAATAGTCTTGGCGCGAGCAATATCGCGGCGCGCAGAGCGCAGCGAAGCGGTGTTATTGATTTGTTGCGTGGCTTTTTGCATACGCAGGCCAAAGTGTGCTTTTTGCAGCGCTTTGACTTCGTCTTTCAGGCCGGCAACGTCTTTTTGGCGCAGTTCAGCAGCTTTCGTCATTTCGATATCTCCTGAATTACTGACCAATCATGCGGGCCACGAAGGTGGTACGCAAAGGCAGTTTGGCGGCAGCCAAACGGAACGCTTCACGTGCCAGCTCTTCAGGCACACCGACGATTTCAAACACGATCTTACCTGGCTGAATTTCAGCCACGTAGTACTCGGGATTGCCCTTGCCGTTACCCATACGCACTTCAGCAGGCTTCTGGGAGATTGGCTTATCGGGGAACACGCGGATCCAGATACGGCCGCCACGCTTCACGTGACGGGAAATTGCACGACGTGCAGCTTCAATCTGGCGAGCCGTCAGACGGCCGCGGTCAGTACATTTCAGACCGAAATCACCGAATGCGACCGAGCTGCCTCGTGTCGCGATGCCGGTGTTACGGCCCTTTTGCTCTTTGCGGTATTTCCGGCGAGCGGGTTGCAACATGGTTATTCTCCTTTACCGTCAGCTGCTGCAGCTGGCGCGGCGACTTTGCGAACGCGCTTAACGGCGGGTTTGTTATCGGCACCGAGTGCCTCTGCGGGCTTGTCACTGCCGTCTGCGGGAGCGGCGTTGCCACCTGCAGGACGACGGGCACCAGCGGCAGGACGACGGTCACCGGAGGGGCGTGCGCCACCACGGTCATCACGGCGGGGACCGCGAGGACGACGCTCTTCTTCAGCGCGGGGTTCAACGGCTGCCGGCAGATCATTACGACCCAACGTGTCACCCTTGTAGACCCACACCTTCACGCCGATCACACCGTAGGTGGTCTTGGCTTCAGAAGTACCGTAGTCGATGTCAGCGCGCAGAGTGTGCAAAGGCACGCGGCCTTCACGGTACCACTCGGTACGTGCGATTTCGATACCGTTCAGACGACCAGACGACATGATCTTGATGCCCAGTGCGCCCAAACGCATGGCGTTTTGCATGGCGCGCTTCATGGCACGGCGGAACATGATGCGTTTTTCGAGCTGCTGGGTAATGCTGTCAGCGATCAACTTGGCATCGATTTCGGGCTTGCGCACTTCTTCGATGTTGACTGCGACAGGCACGTTCAGCATTTTGCCGAGGTCACGCTTGAGGTTTTCGATGTCTTCGCCCTTCTTGCCGATCACCACACCCGGACGTGCCGAGAAAATGGTGATACGTGCGTTCTTGGCAGGACGCTCGATCAGGATGCGCGAAACCGAAGCGTTTTTCAGCTTGGCCTTGAGGTACTCACGAACCTTGATGTCTTCGGCCAACATGCCGGCGAAATCACGGTTGCTAGCGTACCAACGCGAGTTCCAGTTACGGCTGATCGCAAGGCGAAAGCCGGTTGGGTGGATTTTTTGTCCCATATCTTCCTGGCCTCTTTCAGTTTCCAACCGTCACATACACATGGCATGTGGGTTTACGAATTTGATTGCCGCGACCTTTGGCGCGGGCCGTGAAGCGGCGCAGAGAGGCACCTTGCTCGACGTAGATGGTCTTGACCTTCAGTTCGTCGATGTCAGCACCGTCATTGTGCTCGGCGTTGGCGATAGCGGACTCCAGAACCTTCTTGATGATCACAGCAGCTTTTTTCTGTGTGAACTGCAAGATGTTCAGGGCTTGGTCAACTTTCTTGCCGCGAATCAGATCCGCGACCAGACGGCCTTTGTCCACAGACAAACGCACGCCACGAAGGGTTGCACGTGTTTCCATGGTCACTCCTTATTTCTTCTGGACTTTTTTGTCCGCAGGGTGACCTTTGAAAGTACGTGTGAGCGCGAACTCACCCAACTTATGGCCAACCATTTGGTCAGTGATATAGACAGGCACGTGCTGCTTGCCGTTGTGCACGGCAATGGTCAAGCCGATGAACTCGGGCAGGATCATGGAGCGACGCGACCAAGTCTTGATCGGCTTCTTGTCCTTGGTAGCAACGGCCTTTTCGGTCTTGGCTACCAAGTGATGGTCAACGAATGGACCTTTTTTGAGAGAACGAGTCATTTATCCTTCCCCTTACTTCTTGCGACGCGACACGATCATGACCTGCGTGCGCTTGTTGTTACGGGTACGGTAACCCTTGGTCAGATTACCCCAAGGATCGACTGCATGACGGCCTTCACCGGTCTTGCCCTCGCCACCGCCGTGGGGGTGGTCAACAGGGTTCATCACCACACCGCGAACGGTCGGACGAATACCCATCCAGCGCTTGACACCAGCTTTACCCAGACGGCGCAGGCTGTGTTCTTCATTGGCCACTTGACCGATGGTTGCGCGGCAGTCGATGTGGATCTTGCGAACCTCACCAGAGCGCACACGGACCTGGGCGTAAGTGCCTTCACGGGCCAGCAGTGTTGCAGAGGTGCCTGCAGAGCGAATGATCTGTGCACCCTTGCCTACTTGCAACTCCACGCAGTGGATGATGGAACCCACAGGAATATTGCGGATAGGCAATGTATTACCGACACGGATGGGAGCTTCGGAACCATTCATGATGGTTGCGCCGACTTCCAGACCACGGGGAGCAATGATGTACTTGCGTTCGCCGTCGGCATAGCACACCAGAGCGATGTGCGCTGAACGGTTTGGATCGTACTCAATACGCTCAACCTTGGCAGGAATGCCATCCTTGTTGCGGACAAAGTCCACAACGCGGTAGTGATGCTTGTGACCACCACCCTTGTGACGGGTCGTGATGTGGCCGTTGTTGTTACGACCGGCTTGCTGGAATTGTGGTTCCAGCAAGGCAGCGTGAGGCGCACCCTTGTGCAGGTGGTCACGCGAAATCTTCACCACGCCACGACGGCCTGGGGAAGTTGGTTTCATTTTGATAACAGCCATGATTACGCAGCCTCCCCGCCGAGGTTCAGCTCTTGGCCTGGCTTGAGCATCACATAGGCTTTACGAACATTGTCGCGACGGCCATTGGATTTGCCAAAGCGCTTGGCTTTGCCTTTTGTGTTCACCACAGAAACGCCTTGCACTTCGACCTTGAACATCAATTCCACAGCGGCCTTGATTTCGGGCTTGGTAGCGTCTTGCAGCACCTTGAACGTCACAGCATTGGATTTTTCAGCCACCATGGTTGCCTTTTCAGACACGATGGGAGCAACCAGAACCTGCATCAAACGACCTTCGTCGTACTTGACTTTCGACGTGTTGTTCATACGGGCGCTCATGCGAACATCTCCTTGAGTGTGTCCATGGCAGCCTTGGTCACCAGCACCTTGCGGTAATGCACCAGAGACACCGGATCGGCGTAACGGGGCTCAACCACCAGGATGTTGACCAGGTTGCGGGATGCCAGGTACAGATTCTCATCGACCTCATCAGCGATGACCAACACAGACTCAAGGTTCATGGCCTTGAATTTGGCTGCCAAGGGCTTGGTCTTGGGAGAGTCAACCTTGAGGGAGTCAACGACTGCCAGACGGCCTTCGCGGGCCAACTGGGACAAGATGGAGGCCATGCCGGCACGGTACATCTTCTTGTTGATCTTCTGTCCAAAGTTTTCGTCAGGCATATTCGGGAAAATACGACCGCCTCCGCGCCACAGCGGCGAAGAAGTCATACCGGCGCGAGCGCGACCAGTTCCCTTTTGCTTGAACGGCTTCTTGGTGGAGTGCTTGACCTGCTCGCGGTCTTTTTGGGCACGGGTGCCTTGACGCGCATTCGCCTGGAAAGCCACCACGACCTGGTGAACCAGGTCTTCGTTGTATTCACGACCAAACACGGTCTCGGGCGCTTCGTATTTCGAAGTGGCCTGGCCTTGGTCATTCAGGAGTTCGAGCTGCATCAGTTCGCTCCTTTCGTTGCGGCCTTCGCCTTGATGGCGGGGCGCACGGTTACAAAACCACCGGCTGCACCAGGGATAGCACCCTTGATCAGCAGCAACTGGCGTGCTTCATCAATGCGGATCACATCGAGGTTCTGGGTTGTCTTGGTGACATCACCCAAATGACCTGTCATGCGCTTACCAGGAAAAACGCGACCTGGATCCTGAGCCATACCGATAGAGCCAGGCACATTGTGCGAACGGCTGTTACCGTGCGACGCACGCTGCGAGCTCATGTTGTGGCGCTTGATGGTACCGGCGTAGCCCTTACCGATGGAAGTGCCCTGCACATCCACCTTCTGACCCACTGCAAACACATCGGCGACAGGTACAGTTGCACCGGTAGCGTATTTGGCAGCCGTATCAGCGGCAACACGGAATTCCTGGATGATTTCACCGGCTTCAACACCTGCCTTGGCAAGGTGGCCAGCGATAGGCTTTGTCACGCGCGATGCTTTGCGCGATCCGAATGTCACCTGCAAGGCAACATAGCCGTCGTTCTCCTGGGTTTTGACTTGGGTAACGCGATTGTTAGACACATCCACCACCGTGACAGGAACTGCATCCCCGTCGTCGGTAAATAGGCGCATCATGCCAACCTTGCGACCCAGCAACCCTAAGTGATTGCTAAGACTCATTGTTTTCTCCGTAACTCCCACCGTTGCAACTTCAATTGGCTACAACGTTTTTGCATGAGAGACTGTTAATAAAACTCTGCTGGACATACGAGTACACCCAGCGGAGCCAGCGAGTATATCCGGGGCTGGCGATTTCCGCAAGCCCCTCAACCCACCACTAAGATGACCCGGGATTGCTTCCGGGCCTTCCGTTTCTTATTGCAGCTTGATTTCGACGTCCACACCTGCGGGTAGATCGAGCTTCATCAGAGCGTCAACGGTTTTGTCCGTTGGGTCGACGATGTCCATCAGACGCTGGTGCGTACGGATTTCAAACTGGTCACGACTGGCCTTGTTCACGTGAGGCGAACGCAGGATGTCGAAACGCTTCATGCGTGTTGGCAAGGGCACAGGGCCCTTGACAATCGCGCCAGTGCGCTTGGCAGTATCCACAATTTCAGCGGCCGACTGGTCGATGAGCTTGTAGTCAAACGCCTTCAGGCGGATGCGGATCTTTTGTTTGGTGGCCATGGTAATTCCTTTGAATTCTGCGAATTACGCGATGATTTTTGCAACCACACCCGCGCCGACGGTACGACCACCTTCGCGGATAGCGAAGCGCAGACCTTCGTTCATCGCGATCGGGGCAATCAGTTTGACTACGAGGTTGATGTTGTCGCCAGGCATAACCATTTCGGTACCGGCTGGCAGCTCAACTTCACCAGTTACGTCCGTCGTGCGGAAGTAGAACTGTGGGCGGTAGTTCGCGAAGAACGGCGTATGACGGCCACCCTCTTCTTCCGAGAGAATGTAGGTCTCGGCCTGGAACTTCGTGTGCGGCTTGATCGAGCCAGGTGCGCACAGAACTTGTCCGCGCTGGACTTCTTCACGCTTCGTGCCACGCAGCAGGGCGCCGATGTTGTCGCCAGCCTGACCTTGGTCAAGCAGCTTGCGGAACATTTCAACGCCCGTGCAGATCGTTTTCTGGGTCGCGGAGATACCGACGATTTCGATCTCTTCGCCAACCTTGATGATACCTTGCTCAACACGGCCGGTCACAACCGTACCGCGGCCAGAGATCGAGAAGACGTCTTCAACCGGCATCAGGAACGGCTTGTCCAGTGGACGTGCCGGCTGAGGGATCGACTCGTCGACCGCTGCCATCAGAGCCATGATCGCGTCTTTGCCCAGTGCGCCGTCTTTGCCGGCCAGAGCTTCAGTCGCAGAACCTTTGATGATCGGGATCGTGTCGCCAGGGAAGTCATATTTGCTCAGCAGTTCGCGGATTTCCATCTCAACGAGCTCGAGCAGTTCTGCATCATCAACCATGTCGCATTTGTTCATGAAGACAACCAGGGCAGGAACGCCAACCTGACGGGCGAGCAGGATGTGCTCACGCGTTTGTGGCATCGGGCCGTCGGCTGCGGAAACAACTAGGATCGCGCCATCCATCTGGGCGGCACCGGTGATCATGTTCTTGACGTAGTCGGCGTGGCCTGGGCAGTCAACGTGT